>DATLVJ010000021.1:0-8724 GCA_035577585.1 Candidatus Limnocylindrales bacterium | reverse complement strand
ATCGGCGCGCACCAGCTTTCCGGCGCGATCATGAACCCCAAGGCGCTGGCCGAACTCGTCCCGGATTTTCAGAAAACCGCGCCGCTCGATACCCCGGTCACCGACTCCGCCGCGCTCGTCTTTACGGAAAAATCCTCCTACCGGATGCCCATCACCCCGCCGCCGTTCAATAATTCCGGCAACTTTGTCATTTCGCTCAACAAGCTTGTGAAGTGGATGGGCGGGCTGGTGGAATCCGCCGGCGTAAACCTGTTCAAGGAATTTGGCGGCGCGGAACTGATTTACGAAGGGGACGGCATCGCGGGCGTCATCACCGAGGACAAGGGCCTCGACAAGAACGGCAAGCCGAAGGACAACTTCACACCCGGCTACGAACTACGCGCGAAAGTGACCGTACTGGCGGAAGGGACGCGCGGATCGCTCACCAAGCATCTTGTCGCGAAAAAGAATCTTGGCAACATCAATCCGCAAAGTTACGGAATCGGCATCAAGGAACTCTGGGACATCCAGCCCGGAAAGCTGCAACCCGGCTTCGTGGCGCACACATTGGGCTGGCCGCTTTCCACAAAGATGTACGGCGGCGGCTGGATCTATGGCCTCAGCACCAACCGCGTTTCGATCGGACTGGTGCTCGCGCTCGAATACGAAAATTCGCGCTTCGATCCCCACGCGGCCTTCCAGACGTGGAAGACGCATCCGTTTGTTCGCAACATTCTCGATGGCGGGAAGCTGGTCCGCTACGGTGCGAAGTCCCTTCCCTACGGCGGGTGGTATTCAATGCCGCGCAATTATCTCGATGGCGGACTGATTGTCGGCGACTCCGGCAGCTTTCTGGATTCGCAGCGGCTGAAGGGCGTGCACCTGGCGATGAAGAGCGGCATGCTGGCCGCCGAAACGATTTTCGAAGCCCTCAAAAAGGGCGACTACTCAGAACAGACGTTGCAGCTATACAAAGAAAAGATCGATCAGAGCTACATCAAGGAAGAGTTGTGGAAGGTTCGCAATTTTCACCAGTCTTTCCGCAACGGATTGCTGGACGGGTTTTTCCACTCCGGTCTGCAGCAGATTACCGGCGGCGCCGGCATCATCGATCCCATGCGCGCCCACGAGGGTTACGAAGCGTACAAACCGATTTTCGGACGGCCCGCGCCGGAGCGTTTCAAGGGCGATGGAAAATTCACGTTCGATCGCCTGACGGACGTTTATCACTCCGGGACGCGCCACGATGAGGACCAGCCGTGCCACCTGAAAGTGCAGGACCTGAACATCTGCGCGACGCGCTGCGTGGAGGAGTTCGGAAATCCCTGCCAGTATTTTTGCCCGGCCGCGGTGTATGAAATGGTGAAAGAAGGTAACGGGCAGAAGCTGAAGATCAACGCCGCCAACTGCGTGCACTGCAAGACCTGCGACATCGCCGACCCCTACCAGATCATCGACTGGGTCGTCCCCGAGGGCGGAGGCGGCCCCAATTACGAAGGTATGTAAATTAATTCAAGTTGGGCAGCCTGCAATGATTCCCGTAAGAAATCAAGGCAGCAATCCGTAAACATCCAGTTCGCCAGGAACGGTGGTAGTGGTTGACGCACCGCCGGCATTGTTGCCGCGAGTTCCCACATACACTTTCCCGTTTGCAACGGTCGGTACAGTGAATTTCACCGCGTTCCCTGCTTGATCGCGACTGCCGGCGGCCTGCGAAGAGTTCCACAGCTCGGTTCCAACGTTGGCCGCGTCATAGGCGTGGAGTATTGCCGGCCCGCATACCGGCGCCTGCTGTGTGCAGTAGGAATGATTGTCCAGCGCCCAAACGATTCCGTTCGTCGAGCCGCCTGTTGAGGAAACCGAGGGGGTCGCGCCCGGGAATCCAAAACTGTTCGCAGAAGCATGGGCTGGAGATATTCCAAACAGTCCAGTGGTCGTGTTAAACGTGAACTGTTTTAGCGTGCCGCCGTTGCCCGCGATATAGAGACTGTTGTTCCAGAATGCGCTCGTAGCAAAAATCTCTTGGCCCATGTTCAGCGCCTGTACCACGTGATTGGCCGCCGGATCGAAGCCACCAAGCGTGTCGCGATTTACCATGTACAAGACCCCATCCTTGCCACCGCCAATCAAAAGATGCGGCACGGGTCCCAAGGGTTGATCGATCAAAATTGCGGCGCCGCCCGACCCGTGGTCTGCGTCGGAAGCGTTCAAACTCAATTGGTTGTCAGGAGTGAAGAATCCTGTGACTGTCAGGCCCGAAGCGGTGCTGAGTTGCACCGTGGAATCACCGTAGTTCGATCCGCCAGAATCCGCGTCAAATGATCCATTCCCCGTCAGAAAGTAGAGATTGTTGGATGTGTCTGCCGCGGGTGCACCGCCCGACATCCAGATTCCTCCGCGGGACTGCGAAAAGCCAGCTACGAGATTAGGGGTGCTATTCCACACTGCGACTGGCGCAACGGCTAGATTCCCGGCGCTGAAGCCCACCACCCATCCGTGGTAAGGGTCCTGGTCTCCGTGAGAGGCCCACGAAACGTAAACAACTCCGTTAACCAGCGCAAGGCCCGGCCTCTGATTTTCGGTAAGTGGATTGAACGCCAGGACTCCGCCACTCGAGCCGTCGCCGGTTCCGGCGACGGTGATGGATGCATCGATCGTTGCCGGACCGCCGAATTTTTCGCTGCCGTCTATCAGACTCAATCCGTGGAGCCGCTGGTGGCAAGCGCTGGACGGAATGCAGGAAGTGCCCGTGTCCTCGGACTTTGAGACGACGTAAAGCGTCTTGCTGGACAAATCGATAACGGGGGTACCGATGATGCCGACATCCGGCTGGATGTCCCCGGTGTGGACTTCGGAGTAGTCCACGAATGTTTCCCCGGCGCCAAGCAAGGTCTTATGCCAGTAGGTCGTGCAAAGACTGATATCCGCGTCGAACGCATAGACCGAATCGTGCGTGGTGGCCACGAAAACAACGTTGTGTGTGCCGCCACCGATTGCCAGATTTGGCATCCAAAGCGGCTGCGCGTAAATCGCTCCGTCCACGGGGCAGCTGAAGAGTTTCCCGAACGAACTTGTGGTGACGTTTGCTGTCGTTAGTGCGTACTCCTGAACATTCGTTCCATTCCTCGAAAGATTGTTGTGATAGGTAGTCACCCCAGCGAGATCTGTTACGCCAATCGTGACCGCGGCCGATTTTGAGGTGTCCGCGTTGCTGGTGGCTGTAACCATATAGGCTGCGGCCGTAGCCGAAGTGAACGAAGCCTTCGTCGTGGTCTTCCCGCTGAGCACTCCGCCGGCCGACACACTCCAGGTCACGCCTGCACTTCCAACGTCATTCGACACGGTCGCGGTCAAGGGTAACAGTTGATTTATCGCAACCCCACCACGGCGAGGAGAGATGCTTACTGCGACACCCGGTGCCGGAGCAATCGTTAAAGTCAAGTCCGCTGTTTTCGACTGCGCGGGGCTGCCCGAATCTTTCACTTGAAATGTCAGAGCCAGGTTTGTGACCGAAACCGTCGGTGTCCCGGAGATTGCGCCGGTGGAAGCAGTGAGCATGAGTCCCGCAGGCAACGTTCCGCTGGTGGTAGTCCAGGTGTACGGCGGCGTTCCTCCAGTCGCAGCAAGTGTGGTGCTGTAGGCTACGCCGACCTGACCACTGGGCAATGAGGTGGTCGTGATCGCGAGTGGATCGGGATTCGGGTTTCCGGAGGACGAGGATCCACACCCTTGAAGGAGAGCGAGAGGCACAAGCAGAAACAAGGAAAATGCAAATAATTGCGGAATAAAATGCTGGCTCAATTTTTTCATCGAATGCAGGATCACTCCAGTAATTGGACCTGATAAATTATCCACGAATTCCTGGATGACTACACTATCGGAAGTACTGGAACTCGTTGCCCCACTCGCGGCAAGGAACCAATTTCAGTCGCACGGACGTAATAAATTTTGTCGAAAACCTGGCGCGATTGCACCCGGCATGGGATCGGCTCATGTTGATGGCGACCACAACTTGCGAAAATAGGTTTTAACCCGCGTCCAGGTGGAGGTTTCAGGCGCAGCTTGCGGCGCCGCAGGAGACTTGGCGGAATTCGCCGGACTGGCAGCCTGGGCCACAACCGCGTCGCCTTCCACCCGGCCCTGGAATATCAGCGTGGGCCGCACGCGTACACGGCGCACCAGGATGATCAGGTTCGGATCAAAATCGTCCTGCACTTTTGTCTTCGCGTCATAACGCAGCGGCGGCATGAACACCTGATAGATGGGTTCGTCGGACTGCGTCGTTTGTTCCGGCTTTTCCGGCGGCGCGGCCGGTTTGGGATCCGCCGCTCTTTTCTTGATCTCTTCCGTGGTCGCCAGTTGGCTGATTTCGGTTCCCGGAGTCATGGGCTTGATCACAGCCTGCATTGAACAAGTGCAGTGCCCGGTTGCCGCCTGCAAACTTTCGATCTGGCCGTTGGTCAGGGAGACGTCACCGCTCTGCGGCACCAGCACGGTTTGCCCCGTCAACTGCTGCTCCACGCGCACCGCTCCTTTGTTGGCGCGAACGCACATGGCCCCCGTGCTGTCGAGGCCCACCAGCACATCCTCCGCGCCATTCCCGATCGAAATCGGATGAGCCTGTATTTGCGGGGTGTAAATATTCAGGGAAACCTCATTGCCGATCACCGCGTGAATCGTGCCGGAATCGAGCGCCAGGGTGATTGCGCTACCGGCCTTGAGCAGTGAGAAATGAGCGGGGCCGCAGATCATAATCTGCCCGCCCTCCACCAGATCGATGCGCGCCTGCCCAGCTTTTACGTGAACATCGCTGCCGCTGCGCAAAAGCGTCTTCACCTGGCCCCGCACCACTTCCACGGTCATCGGCCCCTCGACCGAGATAGCTTCGCCTTCGATCACCCCGATCGCATCTGCCGGTGGATTGTCCGCTCGCGCCGTGAACGCCGCAAAAGAAGCGGCGAACAAGGCGGCGCAAGCCAGAAAGCCGGCGATGCCGCGCGATGATCCGTTATGGGCCGTGCTGGTCAATTGATTCGCTCTCCATCGGGCGGGGGAACGGGGGACACTCTATATACTATAGGAAGATGGAAAACCGCGACATACAGGGCCAGGAATCCGAGGCGGCGGTTGGCGCGCACTATGACACGCGCCTGCCCAAGCTGCCGTGGAGCCGGCGGATCCAGATTCCCGTCATCGCGGCGCTGGTCTACAGCGTGATTCGCGTGCTGGGCCCCACGCTGCGCTTTGAAAAAGACGGACGCGGCATCGTGGATGAGTTTCTGGCGAAGCAAGAGCCGTGCATCTGGGCGTTCTGGCATCGGGTAATCGTGCCGATTTCCTGGTATGCGCGGGACCGGGAAATTGTGGTGATGAACACCACGGCATTCGATGGCCAGTGGACCCGCAAAGTGATCGAGCGGCTGGGCTTCGGCACGGCGCAGGGGAGTTCCTCGCGCGGCGGGCTGCGCGGATTGCAGGTGATGGCCCAACGCATCAGCGAGGGCTACGACTGCGCCTTCACGATTGATGGGCCGCGTGGGCCCCGATATGTGGCCAAGGTGGGTCCGGTGCTGCTGGCGCGGATGACGGGCGCGCCGATCATGGTGTTCCACATCGGCGTGGACCGCGGAAAGACGATCGAGAAGACCTGGGATCATTTTCTGTTGCCGGGTCTGTTTGCGCGGGCAGTTCTGATTGGCGGCAGACCGGTTCACGTGCCGCAAGATGCGGATGCAGCGATGATCGAGGCGAAACACCAGGAGATGCAGAAGGAGTTGGAACGCGTGCGGGATATTGCGGAGGGTTGGTTTTCGTTCACGGAAGAGGAACGGGAAAAGTATCGCGCGGAGTTTGGGAAGTAATACTTCTTTCCTTCCCACAAAACGCGCGCTCGATTAGTTCGAGGTGGGACTCTACGTTGAGGTCCTTCAGCCAATTCCAGTAAACACCACCGGAGTCCCAACCCCGAATCTCGCCGCATGGCTTCAGAATGACAACGCTCGATTCGGTTTTGGTCAGCGATAAGTAGCAAAATGCAGCAGAAAATAAGGATTAGTTGCCGTCTCGTTCGCCGAGCTTGACCGGGACGTCGACCTTCTTCGCGCCGCGATAAACGGTGACGGTAACCGTATCTCCGGGCCGCTTGCGGTTCAGCAGCACATTCATGTCGAACTGATTGGCGACCTTCTGGCCGTCGATGCCGACAATCACGTCGCCCCCAATCGTCAGGCGCCGCATCCCGGATTGGACCGTCCGGTCTCCTCCGTGAATTCCGGCAACCGCCGCGGGGCCAGCCTTGGTGGCTTGTTCCACCAGCAGACCTTCCTGTACGGGCAAGTCCAGCGCCTCCGCGAGCCATGCCGTCAGCTCAAGCGTGCTCACGCCAAGATACGCGCGGCGCACTTTGCCTTCGGTGATGAGGTCGTTGGCGATCAGCTTTGCGGTGTTGATCGGAATGGCAAATCCGATGCCCGCCGCCGTGCCCGAAGGCGTGTAAATGGCTGAGTTGATGCCGATCACGTCGCCGTGCGTGTTGATGAGCGGGCCGCCGGAATTCCCGCGATTGATGGAAGCGTCGGTCTGAATCGCGTCGTCGATAAACGTGCTCTGGCTGGTTTGCACGGTGCGCCCGAGAGCGCTGACGACGCCGGTGGTGAGCGTGGACTGAAAGCCAAAGGGATTGCCGATGGCGAGAACTTTCTGGCCGACCTGCAGGGCGGAAGAATCGCCGAGCGCCAGGGAAGCAAGGTGCTTGCCCTTCGGATCAATTTTAAGTAACGCGACATCGTTGCGCTGGTCCGCGCCAACGAACTTCGCGGGGTAGCGGCTCTTGTCGCCAAGAATCACTTCAATGGTTTGCGCCCCGGCGACAACGTGGAAGTTCGTGAGGATGTAGCCGCGCGGATCGATCAGGAAGCCCGAGCCTGCGCCTTCCACCGGCACGGGATCCATGAAGAAGTCGTACTCGGTGGCTTTGGTGAGCACATTGGCGACCGCGGGCGAGGCCTGGCGATAGATGCGGACGTTGATGGATTCCTCTTCGGTAAGGGATTCCGGTCGTTCGGAAGGGTTTTTCAGGTTTAGCCCAGGCTGGGTGTCGCCGGCGCTGGAGCGGCGGGCTTCGACTTCCCTCGCCTGGCGGGGACCGTAGCGCGCCCCGACCCAATAGGCGCCCAGCAGGATAATCAGGGCGATGAGTATGAGTCGTACCCGGCTGCTCCCGGTTAGGTGGTGACCGTTTATCATGGGCTGCTCCATAGATTGTCTCTGTCAGTATAAGCCAACCGCAGGCTGGCAAGTGTGAGCAGTCGCGAAAGGGAAAGTTTGCGTCAGGCGGGCTCGACAGTGAGCTTCAGGCCGATCGCTTTGGTAACCGCAACGAGTGTAGAAAGGCGAGGGTTGCCTTCTGGGGACAAGGCGCGATAGAGGCTTTCACGCTGGACACCGGCGGCTTTTGCGATCCTGGCGATTCCCTCGGCTTGGGCAAGATGCCGAAGGGTGAGAAGCAGGACGCGCGGCTCATCCGTATCTTCCAGTGCGGCCCGAAGATACTCGGCGGCGAATTCGGGATCCTTGCGGAGCTTGCGAACAATTGCTTCATCGTGTGAGCGGCTGGCTTTTCGTTTCATTTGTTTAGCGTCCTTTCCTTATAATCCTTCAGATACCCAACCGCACGGCCAACGTCCGAAGCCTGTTTCCGCTTGTCGCCACCGCACAAGAGCAAAACACAGACTCGCCCGAGAACCCCATAGTAGACTCTGTAGCCCGGGCCCCAATCGATTCGGAGCTCAAAAACACCGTCCCGCAGAGGCTTGCAATCGCCAAAATTGCCGACCGCCATGCGGTTGATTCGAGCGGCGATTTTTGCCTGAGCCCGGGAGTCTCCCGACCGGGTCAGCCAATCGTCGAAGACATCTTTCCCGGAAGGGGTAACGTAATGGCGGACTTCGACAACATTTTCCATTGTAACTTATAAATTACGCGAATGCAATCCGAAGGAACGACGCATGATACCATGCGGAACGATACCATATATGTATATAACTATAATGATTATATCGCCAAGGAGGTATCCTTGCCTGCTCGGAAAGATCGGACTGGCGAACCTCGAGAGATAGCGGAAGATGGCAGGCCTAGTGGCGCAATGGGCAAACGATGGCGCATTTGCGGGTAAAGCGAGAGAAGATAGAGGTACCAAGAAATTGTCCGTACGGTACACAATGACAGTGGGACCTTGGGAGGAACCATGGAACGCGAACGCCGCCGGACGCCACGCTACATGTTTTTTGCCAGCGCGGAATTGCTGGAAGAACGATCCGAAGTGCGGATTGCGACGCGCGTCAGCGAATTGAGCCTCCATGGATGTTACCTGGACATGATGAATCCGTTTCCCATGCACACGGTAGTCCGGGTGAAAATTTGGACGGAAGAGCACGTGTTGATAGAAACTAAGGCCTGCGTGGTCTATTCCCAGATGAATCGGGGTGCGGGGTTGGCGTTCGTGGATATGGATCCGAAGCACTTGCCGCTGCTCCAAAAATGGCTTGCGAAGGCGGAAAAGGATTCGTAGATCGCGGCCGGAACCGTGAAAGCGGACTACTTCCCTTTCTGCTTAGGGCAAGAGGAAGATGGGCCCCCAAAACCCTGAAGCAATATTTACTTCAGTTCGATCTCGATAATTTGGCCTTCACCGTTCCCCTCGTTTGCCAAGGTGTGCGTTACCTTCGTCGTGACCCAATGAAAATC
>DATLVJ010000020.1:0-2197 GCA_035577585.1 Candidatus Limnocylindrales bacterium | reverse complement strand
CGGCAACCTGCGGGGGCGGAGATCCCCCGAAGGCGCGTACGGCCCTCTTAGTGGGAGCAGCGCGGGAACAAAGTAACCAGAACCATCAGATCCGACAGGGTAAACAGCCATTGGTCGGCCTGTGCGCCAGCTGCTTCCGCCGCCCGCGCGATCATCCCAAGATGCCGGCTCTTGGCGAAATTGTGAACATGGTCCACGCAGATGCCGGTCAAGCTGGCCACTTCCGCGTCGGTGAAGATTTTCTGACTCGATTTGACGGTAACCACGGCTTGCCTCACATTCTCTCGATCCCTAACCGCCGTTCACCTGATGTGATGCTGAACTCAGGTTAGAAGATGCAAACCACAAGAGCAATAGTCGTTCCGTTTCCCCCGGGTAAAACTTCTTCACTAGTACTTTTTCATTTATCTGTGGAAATACGCTTTTTGCCTTGTTTTCGGCACTTTTAGGGTACGGGTACCGGTAATTCTTGGTAGGCGGGAATATGCAAAAACATACCGAAGTGGAGAATTTCCTACAACTTTCGGGAAAGTTTCGCCTCAATTTCTCGCACCTGCTTCGTGTGCCGAAGTTGATGCGCTGCAATCATTTCCATCCATTCATAAACGTTCAACATTCCCAGAAACGGGTGCCGCCAGCAGTAGGCGCTCAAATCCCGCCGCTGTGTCTCCTCAATAAACGCCATCGTGCGCTCACGCATCCCGCGCAACCCCGCCAGCATCGCCTCTTTTCCCCCCAGTTGGCTCTCATCCAGAGGCACCGGGGACTTCCGGCGGATCACCCGCGCCTCCACAAGCCACAGCGGCAAGTGCACACGTTTTGGGAAGGGAACCGGGACGGCTGCTTTTTGTGTCAGCCGGTCGACATTGGTGACGACGCCGCGTTCCACCACCATCAGATGCGCGACCAGTTGCGCTGCCGACCATTCATTCACTC
Organism: Candidatus Limnocylindrales bacterium; assembly: GCA_035577585.1. Taxonomy (GTDB): domain Bacteria; phylum Acidobacteriota; class Terriglobia; order Acidiferrales; family UBA7541; genus Acidiferrum. The sequence goes on along the minus strand of DATLVJ010000020.1, from coordinate 1,261 downwards.
CGGGGCAATCTCCCCACTTTTCCGGGGAAATCGCATCGGCCGCCCGAAAAAAAGTAGTCTGAGCCCGCCCAAGCTTTTCGCGAATCGGCTGGAGTGATCTCATTCGAACAACTTCACATGCTCTAAACTGTAGCCCCGCCGGCCGCCTCAAACGCATGTGCCAACTGCAACACCCGCGCCTCGCCAAACGCCGGGCCGAAAATCTGCAACCCCACCGGCAGCTTCCCGCAGATCTTTCCGCAAGGCACCGAGATCCCCGGCAGACCTGCCAACGATCCCGTAACCGTATAAATATCAGCAAGATACATCTGCAGGGGGTCGTTGGTCCTCTCCCCCAGATTGAACGGTGGCACAGGAGAAGTCGGCGTCACAATCGCATCCACCTTCTGAAACGCATTCCGGAAATCCCGCGCGATCAGTGCCCGCACTTTCTGCCCCTTCAGGTAGTACGCGTCGTAGTAGCCCGCCGAAAGCACGTACGTTCCCAACACAATCCGCCGCTTCACTTCCGGCCCAAATCCGGCCCCGCGCGTTTTTCGATACGTCGCCACCAGCGAATCGGCTTCTTCGCGCAAGCCGTAACGCACGCCGTCATATCGCGCCAGGTTGGAGCTCGCCTCCGCCGTCGCGATAATGTAATAGGTCGCGATCGCATAGTCCGTATGCGGCATCTGGATATCCATCACTTGGCAGCCCAGCTTGCGCAACAGTTCTATCCCCGCCGTGATTTTCTCCCGGACGCCCGAGTCCATTCCCGCCCCGAAATACTCCTTCGGGATGCCGATCTTCATTCCCTTGACGGGCTTTTTCATTTCCGCGGAGTAGTCTTCCACCGGCGCGGTCGTCGAAGTCGAATCGTTCGGATCGCGTCCAGCCATAACCTTCAGCACCGCCGCAACGTCCGCCACATTCCGCGCAAAGGGCCCAATGCGGTCCAGCGACGACGCAAACGCAATCAATCCATATCGCGACACTCGCCCGTAACTCCCCATCATCGCCGGAATGCCGCAAAACGCCCCCGGCTGCCGGATCGATCCGCCGGTATCCGTTCCCAAGGAAGCCACGGCCAGATCCGCTGCCACCACTGCCGCCGAACCGCCGCTCGACCCGCCCGGCACGGTTCCCGGCGCCGCGGGATTCTGCACCGGCCCGTACGCCGAATTTTCATTCGAACTGCCCATCGCGAACTCATCGCAATTCGTCTTACCCAGAATCACCGCTCCAGCCGCTTCCAGCCGGCTCACTGCAGTCGCATCGTAAG
>DATLVJ010000019.1:0-7484 GCA_035577585.1 Candidatus Limnocylindrales bacterium | reverse complement strand
TGGAAGGCGAAGCCGCCCATCATCTTGGGCGAGTGCTTCGCGCGCAGCCGGGGCAGCTGTATGAACTGAGCGATGGCACAAAAGTTTGGCTCGGACGCATTGATACGGTTACGCGCGACACTGTTGAATTTTCGCTGCTGGAGGAGATTGCCGCGTTCCAGCCGGCGTTGCAAACGACGCTGCTGCTTTCCGTGGTTAAGTTCGACTCGTTCGAGTGGGCGCTGGAGAAGGCCACGGAACTCGGCGTGGGCAGAATCGTGCCGCTGGCCGCAGCGCGGAGCGAGAAAGCCCTACTTGCCGCAGCTGTAAAGCGCGCGGAGCGGTGGAAGAAACTGTTGCTGGAAGCGTCGCAGCAATCGCGCCGGGTTCAAGTTCCGATGCTGGATCCGGTCGCCAAGGCCGAATCTGCGTTTGCGGAATTCGATTCAGGCGTGCGGATTTTTCTTTCGGAAGCCCCCGATGCGGAACCGTTGCGGGAAGTTTTGCGGAATCGAAAAGCGACGGCTGCCGTGCTTGCGATTGGCCCGGAAGGCGGGTGGACCGAGGTGGAGCTCGCCGCCGCGCGGGCGGTGGGATTTCAAGATGCGTCTCTCGGGAAGCTGATTCTTCGCACGGAAACTGCCGTTGTGGCCTCGCTCGCCGCTCTCAATTTCGCGCTTTCGGAATAGCGATGTGCCTTTGTAGCGGACGTCTTCCGAGGTGCGTATTTTGCGCCCCGAATGCTTTTGCGGGGCGGGCGTTTGTGCAAGGCGTCTGGGGAGTCCAAATTTAATGTGGGAAAAATGTTGAAACCGCGAGTGCGGGCCGACTAGGTCGGCCCGCACTCACGAGTGACCGGTCTAAAGCCCGGCCACTACTGGAGCTGACATTACTTGTCGAAGGTGATTACGCCGAAGGTGCCGTCGCCGTAATTATTGTTGCCGGCGGTGAAGAAGAGTTGATTGGGATTGCCGTTCGAGCCGGCGGCGCCGCCCTGACCGAACTGGATGGCCCAGATGTCGTCGATCTCGATAGCCTTGCCGCTGGTGTCGCGCAAAGGGCCGAGGAATGCGCCGCTCTTGGGATCGAACGCGTTGATGCGGCCGTGCGGGGTGTTGTTGGTGATAAGCAGCGCGCCGCTCATCGGTCCAAAGTCGGCCGGGGCGATCGCTACGCCCCAGGGCGAATGCAGAGGGCCGCTGAGCGCAAAGTGGGAAATCAAAGCGCCGGCTGGTGTGAAGGAGTCCACGAAGCCGCTTTGCGCTTTATCGAGGGCGGTGTACGTGACCCAGATCGTTTGCACGCCGCTCGCGTCGGTAATGGTCTGGATGCCGTAGGGAGCGAACTTCTGGGGAATCTTTGGATCAACAAAGGCGTTCGGGCCAAGCTTGTCATTGACCATTGTGAACGTGGAATCGAATACGTCGATCCTGCGGTTCGGTCCGTCATCCGCGGCGTAGAGTAGCGGTTGTCCGCCGTTGTTGGCTATCGCCAAACCTGTATACACGGCTCCGGCAGAGGAACTGGGAACCGCGATATTCGCGACGCTGGCTCCGGTAGCGGTGATTCCGCCCACGGCCGGGTTCCAACCGCTGATCGTGCCGTCGAGGGTGGCGAAGATAAAAATGGAATTTGCCGAAGCCTGTTGGCCGGTAACGGGATTGATCCCAGAGATTACAAACGCTGTGACTCCCTTGGGCGTTTCCGTCGCGACGATTCCAGTTGGTGACCCCGGCCCGCCGGTTGCTGATGGCACGCTCACGACCAGGCCTTGTGGAGTTGCCACCACTCCATTCGTATTGCTAATGGCGTAAAGGGTGGAGAAGCCGGTGCCGTTGTCGCTGACCCAGAACGGGCTGGTGCCTGTTGAGACGAGTCCCCATCCGTTGACGAGGTGCGAGTCATTGACGGTGCCGCCTGCGCCGGAGTTGGTGACGAGGTCGGTGCGGGTGTATTGCGCGAAGGTAAAACAGGGAAACGCGACCGCCAGCGCAAGGATTGCCAGCGATTTGATAGCTGTTCTCATTCTTGTTTTTCCTCTCTGATCTTCTTTGTGCCCAAGCACGATTTGCAGTCGGCCTTGCGGTTTCGAGCGAGCTGGGAAGGGCTGGGTGGGAGCCGAGTTTTCTTCCTGAGGCAATCAACCGCAACGCCACTCTCAAAATAGCCGCGTGTGGCGCGGGGCGTGTCACACCGAAGTCAACTCGGTGTTAGATTTCCTCTTAACGAGAGAGGGAGTCTGGCGGGGCTTAACCTTAGTGGCCCGAGGAGAACCCGTGTTTTGCGATGGTCCACAATATTTTCCAACCGGCGCGAAACGTTTCCACAAAGCTGCCGGAGACTTTGGATTCGCCGGCGATTCGTTTGCGGTAATTCACCGGAATCTCCAGGACGCGCAATCCTGCGCGATGCGCCTTGATTTGCATTTCGATGGTCCAACCGAAGTTGGTGTCCCGCATTTGCAGGCTGTCGAGCGCTTCGCGCCGGATCACCCGGAAGGGGCCGAGGTCGGTATAACGCGCGGCAAAGAGCAATCGCATCAAGCCGGTTGCCAGCCAGTTTCCAAATGCCTGGTGGGGCGTGAAGGAGCCTGAAGTATTTGCAGCAAGCGTTCGCGAACCGAGCACCAGATCGGCCGCACCCCCGCGAACCGGGGTAAGCAGACGGAGCAAGTCCTCGGGGTCATCGCTGCCGTCGGCGTCCAGAAAGACGACAATGTGGGATCTGGGAGTTAGCGCGGCGATCCCCGTATGGCACGCCTGCCCGTAGCCTCTGCGCGATTCGCTGACCACGCGGGCGCCAGGCTTCCGGGCCATGGCGGCAGTGGCGTCGCGCGAACCGTTGTCCACCACGACGATGTCGGCGTCGGCGCAGGCCGCGGCATCCAAAGCGGCACGCAAGCCGTCTAACATAGATGCAAGCGCCGCTTCCTCATTCAGCGCAGGAATGATGATTGCGATTGGGGAGGGCATCGCTGGAATCCTAAAGACATCGCCCCGCAAAGTCGAGCCGGCGGCAACTGGAAATCGCCGCTGGTGTGAATTTCACAGGGCATGTTATAAAATAAAGGCAGTTGGAGATGCGCAAACCAGACGAGACTCTGAACGCTCCCCCCACGGGCGGCTCACCCGACGCCCAGAAAGTTTCTTTGGCGCAGACTCACCCACCTAACGGAGCTTCGGCTGCCCAAACAAGCTCGCACCATCTGCTGCGCAGCGAAATCCGCGTTTGGACCCGCGACCTGCTGATCGCCATCGGCCTGGCACTGGTGATCATCGTGTTCCTCTATCAGCCGGTGAAAGTGGAAGGCACCAGCATGGCGCCGCTGCTCTCCGACCAGGAACGCATTTTCATAAACAAATTTGTTTATCGCTTCGAGGATATCCACCGCGGAGACGTCGTGGTGTTCTGGTATCCGCTGGACCGATCGAAGTCGTTTATCAAACGGGTGATTGGACTGCCCGGTGAAACCGTGGATATCCGCCGCGGCCTGCTTTACGTCAACGGCCAGATGATCCCGGAACCGTATGTGCCGCCGCAATATACCGACGTCACGGACTTCGGGCCGGTGAAAGTTCCCAAGGACAGCTATTTCGTCATGGGCGACCACCGCATCAGTTCGAATGACTCGCGCGTGTTTGGGCCGGTGGCCAGCCAGTTTATTTATGGCCGGGCTGTGTTTGCGTATTGGCCCGTGGACCACTTCGGTTCGCTTTCGACCACCGAGGCCAGCGATAAATGACGCAGTTCTCAGGAGGACCCACTGACGGAAGTCCAGCATCGACCCGCAATCCTCGCGCTCGAAGACGGGCGCATATTTAACGGCCGCGCGGCCGGCGCGATTACGCGCCGGGGCGGCGAAGTCGTTTTCAATACCAGCCTCACCGGTTACCAGGAAGTTTTCACCGATCCCAGCTATGCGGGCCAAATCGTTTGTTTGACGTATCCGCACATCGGCAATGTTGGCGCAAATCTGGATGATGAAGAATCCACGCGGCCGTACATCGAATCGCTGATCGTTCGCGAGTTTTCGCAGGTTACCTCGAACTGGCGCTCGGCGGAATCCGCGCAGCTTTATTTGAATCGCCACAAAATCCCCGTGATTTGGGATGTGGATACGCGGGCGCTGGTGCGGCACATTCGCAAAATGGGGGCGCTGCGCGGCGTGGTTTCGACGGACGGCACGCCCGCGGATCAGTTGGTGTTTGAAGCGAAGCAGTTGCCGACGATGGCCGGGCAGGAGTTGGCTGGACGTGTGAGTTGCGCGAGGGCCTACGACTGGCAGAAAGGCTCGATAGATCTTGCCACTTCTCCGTGGGCGGAACAGATGGGGGAATCGGGTGCCAGTCCGGATACCAAGAAGTTCAAGGTGGTCGGGTACGATTACGGGATCAAGCTGAATATTCTTCGTTTGCTCGTCGATCACCATTGCGACGTAACGGTGGTTCCGGCGAACACTTCCGCGGAAGATGTTTTGGCGATGAGGCCGAATGGCGTGTTTCTTTCGAATGGCCCCGGCGATCCGGAGCCCATCACCTACGCCGTCGAAAATATCCGTAAGCTGGCCGGGCGCGTTCCGGTCTTCGGTATTTGCCTCGGCCACCAACTCTGCGGCCTGGCGCTGGGCGGAAAAACATTTAAATTGAAATTCGGGCACCACGGCTCAAACCATCCGGTTAAGAATCTGCTGACCAGCCAGGTGGAGATTACGGCGCAGAATCACGGCTTCTGTGTGGACCCCGAATCGCTGCCGTCGAGCGAGGTCGAAATCACGCACGTGAACCTGAACGACCACACCAACGAAGGCATGCGGCACAAGAATCTGCCGCTCTTCAGCGTGCAGTATCATCCGGAAGCGTCGCCCGGCCCGCACGATTCGCATTATCTTTTCACCCAGTTCACCGACCTGATGAAGGAGTTCGCAAGTCCCGGGAGTTCCCGCGGATGAACTATCCCGCCGTGGCGATGACTGCGTTTGGCCTGACCAGTCTAGCGGCTGCCAATCCGTGGCGTGAGGGTATCGCTACCGCCCGCAGTTCCGGAAATGCGCGAAGCGCGCTCACGGAGCGGGGCCAAGCGGTCGCTCCAAAGTCGCCTGCACCAGCGACGCTCGCGGAACAAATCACGGAAGCGGAAAAAGGAATCGTTCGCGAGCGAATTTGGTTTTACCGGGGAGTGGTGGAGGACCATTCCGGAAAGAGAATGCGCGGGGTGAAAATCGATATTTTCAGGAGCGGATCGGGCGGCAAGAGTCCGATGGCTTCCACACAATCCGACTCGCATGGGCACTTTGTGGTTTATTTGACAAACGGAGAGTACACAGCCGTAATGCAGGCGAAGGGTTTCAGTCCTTTGATCTATATTTTTGAAATTTCGTACGAGGGGGCGGAGAAAGAGCTTCGATTTCGCCTGAACCAGGCGCCCAGATGAGTGATCAGCTTGAAGCCATCAAACAAAAAACTGGTCATCCCGAACCCGCGCCTTTTGCGGGTGAGGGATGACAAATTAGGTTTCCGTGCGCTCTGAATCCGATTGAGTGAGGATATTCTGAGTTACAAAGGAAGAGATGCCTAAACGCAAAGACATCCACAAGATTCTGATCATCGGCTCGGGGCCGATTGTTATCGGGCAGGCGTGCGAGTTTGACTATTCCGGCGCGCAGGCGTGCAAGGCGCTGCGGGCAGAAGGGTATGAAGTGGTGCTGGTGAATTCGAATCCGGCGACCATTATGACCGACCCGGAATTGGCCAACCGCACGTACATCGAACCGCTCACCAAGGAATATCTGGAAGAAATTCTCATTAAGGAAAAACCGGACGCGCTGCTTCCGACTGTTGGTGGCCAGACGGCGCTGAATCTGGCGGTTGAGCTTGCCGAAGGCGGCATTCTCGAAAAGCATAAAGTCGAAATGATCGGGGCGTCACTTCGAGCGATTAAGGTTGCCGAAGACCGATTGTGGTTCAAGGATGCCTGCCGGAAGATTGGGCTGGAGGTGCCCGCGTCGGCGCTGGTCAACAACGCGCAGGATGCGCTGCGCCTTTGCGATCAGCTTGGTTTTCCACTGGTGATTCGCCCTTCGTTCACGCTGGGCGGTACCGGCGGCGCGATTGCCTATAACAAGGAGGAGTTTGCCGACGCCATCGCGCACGCGCTGGACATGAGCCCGGTGCACGAAGCGCTGGTGGAAGAATCCGTGCTCGGGTGGAAAGAGTACGAACTGGAAGTGATGCGCGATTTCCGCGACAACTTCGTGGTGATCTGCACGATTGAGAATTTCGATCCCATGGGCGTTCATACGGGCGATTCGATCACGGTCGCACCGGCGCAGACGCTGACCGACAAGGAATACCAGCGGATGCGCGACGCCGCGGCCGCCATCATCCGGGAAGTCGGAGTCGAAACCGGCGGTTCGAACGTGCAGTTCGCCATCAATCCGGAAAACGGCAAGATGGTGGTGATCGAAATGAACCCGCGCGTTTCGCGAAGCTCCGCTCTGGCCAGCAAAGCCACCGGGTTTCCGATTGCGAAGATTGCTGCGCGGCTGGCAGTCGGGATGACGCTGGACGAAATTCCGAACGACATTACGCAGAAAACGCCTGCTTGTTTCGAGCCGACCATCGATTACGTGGTGGTGAAGATTCCCAAGTGGCAGTTCGAGAAATTTCCCGGGGCCGACAGCACCTTGGGCACACAGATGAAATCCGTCGGCGAAGTGATGGCCATCGGGCGCACGTTCAAGGAATCGCTGCAGAAGGCGATTCGCTCACTGGAACCGAGCACGCCCTGGCGAGCGCCCGCGGAAACGCCGGATTCGCTGCTCCGCGAAAAACTGGCTACGCCGCGCCCCGATCGCATCCACTGGCTGCTGACGGCGGTTGAACGCGGGTTGCCTGCGGCAGAGATCTGCGATCTCACCAAGATCGATCCGTGGTTCATTAACCAAATTGTGGAGCTGAATCTCGTCAACCGCCGGGCCGCCAGCGTCACGGTGGAGACGGCGTCGAAAGATTTGTTGCGCGAAGTGAAGCGCGTAGGAACGAGCGACGAGCAACTTGCGCAAATCTGGAAGACCACGCCGGCCGTGGTTCGCTTGCAGCGGGCGCGCTATGGGGTCGCTCCCGTCTTCAAGCGCGTGGATACCTGCTCCGCGGAATTCGAATCGTTCACGCCGTATATGTATTCGACGTATGAGGAAGAGGACGAGACCGACGCAACGCCAAAACAGAAGATCATGATTCTGGGCAGCGGGCCCAACAGGATCGGGCAGGGAATTGAATTCGATTATTGTTGCGTGCACGCTTCGTTCGCGCTTCGGGCCGATGGATTTGAGACCATCATGGTCAACTGCAATCCGGAAACGGTTTCGACGGACTACGACACCTCCGACCGCCTGTACTTCGAACCGCTGACGCTCGAAGATGTTCTGGCAATTGTTGAACGTGAAAAGCCGCACGGGGTGATCGTGCAGTTCGGCGGGCAAACACCGCTGAATCTGGCGCTGGAAC
>DATLVJ010000018.1:0-5733 GCA_035577585.1 Candidatus Limnocylindrales bacterium | reverse complement strand
AATCCCGAGCTCGGTAGCCAGCGATCGGTTCGTGCGGACAATCTTCCACGCCTGGTCGTGCACGGCAATGTAATCGCTGATGGCGTCAATATCTTCGACCCACTGCTTCTTCGACCGTTCCAGCTGCGAAAACCGCCGCACCTTCTCCATCGAAAGCGCGGCGTGGCTCGCCAACGCCGCCAGCAATTTTTTCTCTGCCCGCGAAAACCCCCCTGCCTTCCGCACCATGCAGAGCGTGCCCATCAGTTCGGCGTCGCTCGCATAGATCGGATAAAACGCGATGTGCTGCCCCACGCGCTTCAGCGGAAGCACTTCCAGCCCGGGCCTTCTCCGCCTCAAGCCTTGCGCCAGCCATTCCCGCTCTTTTTCGTTCGCCGGAAAATCCGCCGTCCGCGCGTAAATCTCCACGCGGCTTCCCACAATCTCGCCCAACCCGGCCCACTCCGCATCCAGCATTTCCGCAGCCCGCTCCGCAAACCTGCGCAGAAATTCCGGTAGCACGCGCGAGTTCGCGGCTTCCACCACCAGTTCCATCAATTCCTTGGAGTAGTCGTGCTTCGCCCGTCCGGTTGTCTTCCGGCCAGAGGCAGCCGCAGGGCGGCGCGCAGAGATGCTCTTCCGTTCACGCATAAGGGGCTTAGGGGCTTTGCGCGTCTCAAATTAAGAAACCACGCGCTTCCACGCTACTCAGCCATCTCATTCTGAGTCAATGGAACTTCGCCCGGCTGACACGCATTCGTTAACTCGGCAACGGGCGCTTCTCTCCCTTACGTCTCAGCGTGAGACCCAACACTCGATTCCCCGGGGGTGATGAGACGTTTTTCCCCTTCCCGTGCCCTGGCTTCCTTTCCGTCTCTCTCGCTAATCTTCTAAATCGAAAGCAGTTAATCCTGTCACCCGCATATTTTCTCGCTTCTCGACTTCCCACCCAATCATGGCATCGCACTTGCCTTCTCACTCGTGGGGTACTTTCCCACCTGAGGAGGGTGTGGCTCAAATGGCTTTCACTTGGAGCAAGAAACTGCTCGGCGCCGCTGCTGCGGCTCTGTTCATTGTCTCGCTGTCTTCTGCTGCACAAACCACCATCGAAGAGGGCAAGCGCAAGGTAAAAACAAAGGTATTGCCGGCCACGCCGGAGCTCGCGCGCCGGATGAACATCACCGGCAAGGTCAAAATCGAAGTCGTCATCGCTCCCGACGGCCGCGTGAAATCTTCACGCGCCATGGGAGGACATCCGGTTCTCGTCCAGTCTTGTCAGGACGCCGTGAAGGAATGGAAATTCGAACCTGCGCCGGAAGAGACGACGCAAGTGGTGGAGTTTGACTTCAAGAATTAACGCGGCGCCGCTCGGCCGCTCGGTTCACTGGAAATTCGCAATCTGGAATTGATTTGGGGTGTGGAGGAAGTGACGCAATGACCATCAAGCAGCAACTCTACCGGAGCTTTGGGGCGATCCTGTTGATCCTCCTCATTCTCCTTTTTGTCGATATCGGCTCGATCTGGAAAGCAAGCTCGGCCAGCAGCGAAGCTTCCAATACTCTGGAAAGCGTGCGCACTATCGAGGCTGTCCGCTACCAGATCATGGCGAATCGCCTGAATCTCAACAATTTCCTGCTAAGCGGCGATCCCCGCGATGAAGACAAGGTCAATAAGGGATTTTCCGAGCTCGCCGACATCGTCAAGCAGGGCGAATCCAAGACCAACAATGAGTTCCTGCATACTGCCCTCATTCAGGTGGAAAGCACCGAATCCAGTTGGGCCGACAATTTCGCAAAGCCTCTCCTGGCCAAGCGCCACCAGGTTGATTCTGGCGACGCCACTGTCTCCGATCTCCAGATTTTCTATTTGCAGAAAGATCCCGCGTCCTGGCTCACGAAATCCTCTACCGTCCTAGACCAGGCAAACACAGACATCAGCAAAGCGCTCGCCCAGTCCGAATCTGCAGCCTCCACGGCCAGCAAGGGCAGCTTCGGCATCGTGGTTCTCGGTACGATTTTTGCTATCGGCTTCGGATTGTTCAAGGCGGTCGGCACGGCTCGCTCTATCACCGAGCCTCTCCAGCATCTCATCACCGTCGCCCAGGAAATCGGCAACTCCGGCGACCTCGACCAGAACATTGATATCCACCGCAACGACGAGATTGGGGCTCTGGCCACCACCTTCAACAACATGGTCGCATACCTCAAGGAAATGGCCAGCGTCTCCATGGCCGTTGCTGAAGGCGATCTCGCCGTCGAAGTCACGCCGCGTTCCAAGCGCGACACGCTCGGCAACGCTTTCGTGCGCATGTCCCACGGCTTGCAGGAAATCGTCCGCTCCACGCGCGACAGCGCCTCGCAAGTTTCCGCCGGCTCCAATCAGGTTGCGGGCGCGGCCGACGAATCCGCCAAGGTCAGCGTTCAGGCCTCTTCCGCCATTGAAGAAGTCACCAGCACGATGCATGAAATGAGCATCAACGTGCAGAACGTCGTCAAGAACACCCAGGTGCAGGCTTCCAGCGTCGCGGAAACTTCCGCCTCCATCGACCAGATGGTCACCTCGATCCAACGCGTCGCAGACACCGCGAAAGTCCTTCTCGACATCGCCAACCGCTCGCGCGAAGAAGTCGTCACCGGCATCCAGACCATGGAGAAGACCACCGACGGTCTGAACCGCACCAATCGAGCCATTCAATCTTCGGCGGAAATCATCAACATTCTCGGCCACCGCGCCGACGACATCGGCAAGATCATCGAAGTCATCGACGACCTCGCCGAACAGACCAACCTGCTCGCGTTGAACGCAGCAATCGAAGCAGCACGCGCTGGCGAACACGGTCTTGGCTTCGCGGTTGTCGCCGACGAAGTCCGCAAGCTGGCTGAAAAGTCCACGCAATCCACCAAGGAAATCGCCGACCTCATCCAGAGCATCCAGCGCGAGGCGCGCCAGGCCGTCGAAAATATGGAGCACAGCACCCGCATCGTCGAAGAGGGTCTCAGCCTCGGCAATGACCTCGGCAGCGCCCTCCACAAAATTTCCGATGTCGTCACCGAAGTTTACAAATTTTCCCAAGAGATCGGCGCCGCCACCAACGAACAGTCCGTCGGCTCTTCTCAAATTGCCAAGGCCACCAACCGGCTTACGGAAATCACCCAGGAGATCAGTTCCGCCGTCGAGGAACAGGCTTCCGGCGCGCAAGCCGTTGTTCGCGCCATGGACAAAATGCGCGAACTCGTTCAACAGTCGGCATCCAGTTCCACCGAGCTTTCCGCCGCCGCCGAACAGATGCTGAAGCTTTCCCGCAACCTGCTCGACACCATGGATCGTTTCGTCATCGATCGCTCAACGCATTCTCGCTTCCGCAAAGATGCGCCGCCCAGCCGGCGTACCGCGGCATCCCGCGAATCCAGCGAACTTGAATACGCCGAATTGACAAGGTCCTAAGGCGGAGAAACCTTCATGGAGAAAGAACTCCAAATCGTCGGCTTTCGAATCGGCAGCGAAACCTATGGCGTTCGCATCGGCTCCGTCCGGGAAATCGTCCGCGTTCCCGAAATCACCACTGTGCCCAGCGCCCCGGACCTCATCGAGGGAGTTATCAATCTTCGCGGGAAAATTATCCCCGTGATGGATCTGCGCAAACGCTTTGGAACAGTTACCGCCCAGCCCGATAAAAAGAACCGCATTCTCGTCGTCGAGCTTGAGAACAAGCTTATCGGCTTGATCGTCAGCTCCGCATCCGAAGTGCTGAAAATTCCGCCCTCTGAAATCGAAGCCCCGGGCTCCGTTTTTGCGGACAATGAATCCAATTATGTGACGGGAGTCGGCAAGCTCAAGGGGCGCCTCATCATCCTTCTGGACATTGCCCGTCTTCTTCGCCAGCCCGAATACCGCAAGCTCGAGGAGGCCGTGGAACCCGTCGCGACTCTCAGGTAACGCCTCTCCGCGTTGCCGCCGCCACGGTTTTCCGCATCACGCGACATGGGCACGATTACAGCGCAAATTCAGCTCACCGAAGCCGAACTCAAGCTGCTCCAGACTCTTGTTTATCAGGAATGCGGCATGTTCTTCGATGAGCGCCGCTCGCATTTCCTGAAGGATCGCCTGCAGCGCCGCCTGAAGGCTTGCCAGCTCGATTCTTTCTACGCGTACTACCGCTTGCTCACCAGCCGCGAAGGCCGCGCCGAGCTTGCCCTGCTTCTCGAAAATCTCACCGTCAACGAAACCAGTTTCTTTCGCAATCGCCCGCAGCTGGATCTCCTTCAGAAATCCGTTCTCGAGGAAATTCTTCGCCACAAGCAGGAGCGCCGCGATTGGAATCTCCGGGTCTGGAGCGCCGGCTGCTCCGCCGGCCAGGAAGCCTATTCTGTCGCCATCCTCATCTGCGACGCGCTGGCCTACTACTATCTCCGCAATCCTCTTCCATTCGATATGCCCTCGCCGAAGCCGCTGATTCCTCCGCCTTGGAAACTCGAAATTGTCGCTTCGGACATCAGTTACGCCAGCCTCCGTTCCGCTCAGGAAGGCATCTACAACGAACTCCAGATGGAGCCCGTGGATTACACCACCCGCCTCCGCTATTTCGAAAAGTCCAGCGACAAATATTCCGTCAAGCCGCAACTGAAAGAACTCGTCCAGTTCGACTTCCACAATCTCAAAACAGAATTCCTCCCGCGCCGCAACGACATTATCCTCTGCCGCAACGTCATGATTTATTTCGACGAAGCCGAGCAGAAGCGCCTGATCGAAAAGTTCTGGCACTGCTTGAATCCCGGGGGCTTCCTCTTCGTCGGCCACGCGGAAAGCCTTTTCGGGCTCACCCAGAAATTTAAAATGGTTCATGAGAACAACGGCACCGCCTACAAGCGCATCGAGGTGAATTCTTGAGCTTCCTTCCCGATGAGCGGGGTGCAGAGCTTCGCGCGCTCTTCTTTGAGAGTGCCGGCGAGCTTCTGCAGACCATCAACGATGCCGGCCTGCAGCTCGAAAAGCGTCCAGCAGACGAAGAAGTCATTCGCGGCGTCCGCCGCGCTATCCACACGCTCAAGGGAGATTCCGCCGCGTGCGGTTTTTCGAAACTTAGCGAAATTGCGCATGAACTCGAAGACATTCTTTCCCCACAGATTGGGAAATCGCACGGCCAGCAGCTCGCCGAGGTTGTCCTTTCCGCGGTTGATACATTCGAAAGCATGCTCAGCGCGTATCAAAAGGATGTTGATCCTCCGACACCCGCTCCCCTGCGAACGTTAATTCATGAATTGTTGCGGTCTGCGGAGGGTGGGCAGTCGTCGAAAAATTCTGCCCCGGGCTCCACCCTTGCCCGTTTCGACTGGAGCGAGTACGAGCGCCTGATGATCTCTGAAGCCCTCCTCCGCGGCGACAATGTTTTCAATATCGCCCTGCGCGTTGATCCCAACAGTTCCATGCGCGCGGCCGCATTTCAGCTGATTCGCAATGTTCTTCACACCTGCGGCACCGTCATCGCTCTCCGGCCGGAGGACAATCTTGCCGCCGCTTCCGTCGAAATTGTCGAAGCCTCCATTTCCAGCAAACACCCGATCGACCATATTTCCCACCGCTGTAAGATTCCCGCGGTGGTCTCCGAAGTCCGCATCGAAGCCGCCGAGCACGCCGAATCCACCGAACACGAGCTTCTCGGCGATCTTCTCGAGGCGCAGGCCGCTCAGATCTCCTCCCGTGCTTCAGAAGCCGCCGGCCCTGCTCCCGGAAATCCCGGCAACGCCTCCTCGGCGG
>DATLVJ010000017.1:0-14100 GCA_035577585.1 Candidatus Limnocylindrales bacterium | reverse complement strand
CCTTTGCGTGAGCCGCCGCCAAGCCCCGTGCTATCTGCCCCCCATAATCCACAACCAATCTCACGGGCAACACACCATTGCGGAGCAGTTCCCGGAAGTTCTGCCCTTCAAGCAGTTCCAAAACCATGTATGGCGTGCCCTGGTAGGTACCCAATTGGAAGACGGCTAGGATGTTGGGATGGTTCAGAGCAGCGGCAGCCTGCGCTTCCTGCTCGAAACGACGCAGCCGGTCGGGATCGTTCGAGACAAACTGTGGCAGAACTTTGATGGCCACGGCACGTTTGAGACGGGTGTCTCGAGCCCGATAAACTTCGCCCATTCCTCCAGACCCGATCAGCGTCTCCACTTCGTAATCATCGAGCCTGGTTCCGCGCTTGATGGTCATAGCCAGCGATGAAGACTTGAGGAAGCTTGACCTCATTTCGTCACTGGCCGAGAGGAGCGACTCGAGCTCCCGGCGGAGGGCAGTGTCAGAGGCACAGGCACGATCAAGGAACGCAGACCTGTCTCCGGGCGCAAGCTCTAGCGCCTGATACAGCACATCGCTTAATTTTTGCCAGCGTTCAGGGGTCATGGGCCGGTGTCGCGCGCATCTCGCGGGATAGCCAGATTCTGGCCGTGGCCCAGTCCCTTTTGACGGTTGCCGGAGAGACTCCCAACACGCGCGAAGTCTCCTCGATGGACAAACCGGCAAAGAAACGCAGCTCGACAATCCTGCTTTGCTGAGCGTCGAGTTTGGCCAGAGAGTTCAGTGCGTCGTCGAGGGCCACTAAATCCACGCTCTGCTTTGGAAAGAAAGTCATCGCGCTATCCAGCCTTACGCTTTCCAGCGCTACTTTGTTCCTTGCGTTTCGCTTGGCGGCATTTCGCCGCCTGGCGTATTGAACCAGAATCTGCCGCATCAAGTTGGCGCTGACCGCGAAGAAATGCTCGCGATTCTGAAAGTCCATGGGGTGCTGTTTCATAAGGCAGAGATAGGCCTCATGCACCAAGGCGGTTGTCTGCAGGGTGTGATCGGGGCGTTCGTTACGAAAGTGGCCGTGGGCGATTCTGCGAAGCTCACCGTACACCAGCGGCACCAAACGACGCAAAGACTCCTCATCGCCGGCCTGCCATTTGGCCAGTATCTCACTGACAGGCTGTGCCGGCGGTTCTGGCATGAAAAAGCCCTCTGCGGTGCGAGCTTCCGTGGCCGAAACATTAGCGGCTTGCTTCCCCTAAGTCAACTCGTTGAAAAGACAATAGGTTAAAGCTCCGGCCCTCCGGGAACTTCATTGACTGAGCTTCGAAAACCGGGACTTGTTTCAGCCTGTGAGCCAATTTAGCCCGGAATTGCACTTTAACAAGTAGGAGCAGGTCGGTCAATCCGGCTCGATGAGGAGGGCTGAGTCATGAATGCAGCATACGGAATTGCATTGCTTGTGGTTTGGCCGCTCGGCAATTTAGCGACACCGGCATCACAGAAGCAGGTCAATGAATCCGCGCCCTGCCTCATTGCGGATGTCCCCCGGAGCGGCCTGCAATCAGGAACTTCTGATACGAGGCAGCAGACAGAGATGGGAAGCGGTACAGCATACTCCGAGAACAAACAGGGTATCGCCGCGATCATCGGCGAGCCGGCGGACTTGAAAAAGGCGGAGCACTGGTTTGAAAAGGCGGCACGCAGAGGCTATGCGCCGGCCCAAGTCAACCTGGCGATGATGTATTTGCAGGGATGGGGAGTTGTGCGCAATGACGGCGCGGCACTCTACTGGCTCACGCTTGCCGCGCAACAGGGACATCCCGTAGGGCTGTTTAATCTCGGACAACTTTATTTAAAGGGATGTGGTGTGCGTGAGGACTACCCGGAAGCCTTTCGGCTTTTTCAGGAAGCAGGGCGAATGGGAAATGCGGCAGCGCAGGTCAACCTTGGTTACATGTACGACGAAGGTTTAGGCGTGCCCCGTGACCGGGCGGTGGCCGCTGAATGGTACCGCAAAGCAGCAGAGGCAGGAGAGGTTGCGGGAGAATTCAATCTTGCCGATCTGTACTTGCGAGGAGAAGGACTAACACAAAGCGACAAGCTCGCGTTTGAATGGTTCCAGAAAGCTGCGCTGCAAGGGCATCGCAAAGCTCAGGTCATGGTTGGCACCATGTGTGCGGAGGGGCGGGGCACAGCAAAGGACCTTGAATCCGCATACGCCTGGATCGGCGCCGCACAGTCAGGGGAAGAACTCGACATTCAGCGATCGCTGGCCGAGATCGAACGACAACTGCCACTTGACGCGCTTCAACGAGCTAAAGGGCGTGCCCGGGTGCTCTCGCAACCGCCTAAGCAAACTAGCACCGTTGGCTTACTTTACTGAGGTGGGCTCTGGCAGAAATATCAGGAATAACGGACTCGAACCCGCAGCCTCTGCCGTAACAGGCAGACCATCCAACGAGCAATCAAAACATCATTCTTTTCGAAGAAAGTGCCAGTGCTGGCAGCACGGCAACACTGGCTTGATCAGACGGAGTCCACAGCTCAGATTAGGGGGCTACGCCAGTCCCAGGCGTCTGGCTATCTCTGGTTGATAGCGGCTCATTTGTAATTCTTTACCATTTTCGAGCAGTACCAAGTGATGGCCTCGGAACCAACGCTGAATCTCCTTGATCCGGTGTACGTTTACAATGGTGGAGCGATGAATTCGCGAGAAATCAAGCGGATTCAATCTGCGCTCAAGGCTCGTAAGCGTCTCGCGAAGTTCGTATTCGCGAACACCAACGTGAAGACGCGCGTAATTCCCTTCAGCTCCGATCCAGTCGATATCCTTCGCCTTCACGAGGTGGACCCGCCCGTTCTCGGTGATTGCGATGCGCTCCGCACCTCTCCGCTGTGTTTGGATCTGCTCCAGGCTGGCTAGAACACGACGTATTTCGTCGCAATTGAGATTGCCTTCGATGCGTTCCCTAGCACGAATGAGAGCGCGTTCGAAGCGTTCTTTGCCAAATGGCTTGAGCAGATAGTCGACCGCGTTTACATCGAACGCACGCAGTGCGTAGCGGTCATAGGCGGTCACAAAAATAGTAACTGGCATTCTATCTGCGCCGATCGTCCTCACCACCTCAAAGCCGTCCATCTCGGGCATCTGCACATCGAGGAAGACGAGATCAGGCTGCTTCGTCAGAATGGCGGCAACCGCCGATTCTCCGTCCCCGCATTCCCCGATCCATTCCACATCGGCATGGGCTTTTAGGAATCGACGAACGCTGCGGCGGGCCAGCAGTTCGTCGTCGATTACCAGAGCGCGCATCGTCACTTCACGACCTCTTCGATAGTCAAGGGTTCTGCGGCCGGCAACTGCCGCACGGGAATGGATAGCTTGACGCAAACGCCTTTCGGCTCCAGGTTGCATAGCTGAAGTGAATGCTCGTTGCCGTAAAGCTGTTCAATTCGCTCCTTCGTATTCGAAAGTCCCGTGCCTCGCGATAGCAACCGTTCAGGCGCATCAGCAAGCGAACTGGTCCGATTGCAGACTTCCAGGTAAAGTCGGTTCTGCTTTTGGAAGGCTCGGATGGAGACCACGTCGCTCTCTTTATGCTTGCCGATGCCATGCTGGATAGCGTTCTCAACCAGCGGCTGAAGCACAAAACTTGGAACAGCAAAGGCTAGCACGTCGTCGTCGATTCGAAGATCAAACCGGAGCCGGTCGCCGAAACGCCGCTCTTGAATTCCAATGTAGCACCCGAGAAGCTCTATTTCCCGAGAGAGCGAAATCTCTTGCACATGCAGTTCATCCAACGACACCCGGAGCAACTGGCTCAAACGCAGAAGGACGTCCTCGGCCCCGTGGGGATCATCATGAATCAGCATGGTCGCAGCTTGCAGGGTGTTGAATAGAAAATGAGGTTGAAGTTGCATTCGCAGCATCTCCAAGCGTGTCTCTGCTAAACGTGCTTCCAGTTGCGCAGAATAGATTTGGCGCAGGCGACCTTGGTCGTATATTCGGTAAACCATTGCCGCTGCGACCAGCACCCAGTACGAGAGCAGACTGAGTTGCGTGTGCTGGCCAAAGTAGTGCCGCATGGCGTCCTGGAAAGACAAGTGGTGGGCATGCCGTATCCATCCAATATAGGTCTCGATCGAAATCTGTAGGGCTGTCAAAAACATGCTGACTGCAACGTGCAGAGGTACTGTGCGTTTCCAAGTGGCCGGTTCAATAGGATGGCGGCGGGTAAAGCGTAGAATGAGTGGGGTCAGCGCCCACATGTACAACGACCACCCTAGATAATAGGCAAAAGGATTAGCGCCTCCACGAGTGGTGTCGTAGGCATACCACTGACTCGCGAACAAGAGGATAACAATCGCCCAAGCGACGAATATCCACGTCCACTTACCGGCTGCTTCCCGGCCTTCGATGGTTGGTACGTCTTTCATGGTCGCTGCGACAATTTGAAAGAGGACTCCCAAACTTTCCAGGAAAATCCTAAACCTAAACACGCATCGCAGCGCAATATTTCTGGGGACCGCTACGATTCATCCCACGTAGTCGACGATTCGTCCCAAGAAGATTGTTGCCTCCAAGCGGGGCGCGCTAGTGTGAAAGCCGCTCTTCGCAAGGTGAGGGATTTATGTCCAACACTGCAATCACGGTAAACGAAAAGTCCTGTGTTATCGACGACGCGCCGGATACGCCGCTGCTGTGGGTTCTCCGCGATACCTTGGGACTCACAGGCACCAAGTACGGGTGCGGGTTGGGTCTTTGCGGAGCCTGTACGGTGCATCTGGATGGTGTCGCGGTACGGGCGTGTCAGACGCCACTGCGATCTGTTGGCACGAAGAGGATCACGACCATCGAAGGGTTGTCGTCAGACCGGAGTCACCCGATACAGCGTGCATGGATCGCTGAACAGGTGCCGCAATGTGGATACTGCCAACCTGGACAGATCATGCAAGCGGCAAGCCTCCTCGCAAAGAATCCTCGGCCGAGCAAAGAAGAAGTCGACGAAGCCATGAGCGGCAATATCTGCCGCTGCGCGACTTATCAGAGGATCCGTCGTGCCATTCAGCGGGCTGCAGGACAGAAATCCTAATGGTTCCTCGATCGAAACTTGACCGGCGCGAGTTTCTGAAGACAAGCACTAGGACCGCCGGTGCCCTCATTCTCGGCTTCTATTTTCCTTTGCGGGGACAAATGCAGGAACAGGCGTCCGGTGCATCGGCCAGGATCTTTAAACCCAATGCATGGCTGAGAATTACCGCCGACAATCAGATCACCGTTCTTGTGGAAAAACCAGAACTCGGACAGGGCTCGCGCACGTACACGCCGATGATGATCGCGGAAGAATTGGAGGTGGATTGGTCTTCCATTCACGTGGAGCAGGCCCCGACCATTGCCTCGGTCTATCAGGGTCTGCGTACCGGTGGAAGCGGCGGCGTGGCAAGCACGTTTACACCGATGCGCAAGGTGGGAGCACAGGCGCGCGAAATGCTTGTGAGTGCCGCGGCCAAACAGTGGCAAGCAAAGAGGAGGGATTGCCGGGCGGAGAACGGCACTGTGGTACACATTCCCACAAACCGCCGTTTGAGCTACGGTGAACTGGTCGAAGTTGCCTCGGAACTCCCGCTGATCAATCCGGACGAAGTCTCTTTGAAGGTACCAAAAGATTTCCGCTACATCGGTAAACCCCTGCCGCGCACCGACGTGCCGAGCAAAGTGGATGGCAGCGCGGCATTTGGCATCGATGTCCGCGTTCCCGAGATGCTCTTCGCGGTGATCGCTCGGTGTCCCTTCTTCGGTGGCAAACTTCAGAGCTTTGACCCAGCAGCCGCAAAAACCGTTCCGGGAGTTCGTGCCGTTTTTCCGGTCCCACCGCTTCCGCGTCACTTCAACACGAGAGGTGGTGTGGCTGTCGTTGCTCGTTCAACTTGGGCGGCCATTCAGGCACGCAAAGCACTAGTACTGAAATGGGATAACGGATCGGGAAGTAGCGAAACCACGGCATCCTTGCGCAACCAAATCGTGCAGCGGGCGGCGGCTCCTGCAACCTTTGTTGCCGTGGATCGCGGTGATGCCCTCGAGGTCTTGGCGGGCGCAACCAAAAAACTTGAAGCCTTCTACGAGTCGCCATTTCAACCGCACGCCACGATGGAGCCCATGAACACTACGGTTCATGTGCGAGACAAAGAGATCGAAGTGTGGTCGCCCACGCAGTTTGCTGATGAAGTTCAAGACGAGATCGCCAAGCTTTCCGGCTTTCCACTAGACCAGGTGATCGTGCACATGACGCTCTCTGGAGGGTCATTCGGCAGACGTTATCAGTGGGATTACGCTGCGGAGGCATGGCAGGTCGCAAAGGAAATGGAAAAACCGGTACAGCTTCTGTGGACGCGGGAAGACGACATGCAACACGATTTCTATCGGCCCTACAACTACCAGCGGCTCTCCGGTGCCATTGACGATCGTGGAGGCCTGTCAGCCTGGTCCACCCGCGTTGTAACCACTCCTATCGCGGGCTCCAACCTTTATACGGGGTTCACGGAATCTCCGGAAACACTGAATGATCCTGCCGCCATCGCGGCACTGGAATGGTATGGCGCGGATATTGCGCCTTACTCGATACCAAACTTTCGCTTGGACTACGCTCCCGCGGACTCAGTTGTGCCACGTTCCTGGTGGAGGTCCGTGTCATCGTCCTATACGGTGTTTGCTAGAGAATGCTTCGTGGACGAGTTGGCTCACGCCAGCGGCCGCGATCCGTTGCAATTCCGACTGGACTTGCTGGCCGGCAAATCACCGCAAGCGGCGCGGCTTCGGGCGGTATTGGAACTGGCGGCGAAATCTGCTGGCTGGGGCACGCCGTCGCCAAAGGGCCGCGGACTCGGCCTGGCCTGCCGATTTGGGGATAGTTGCAGCGCTCAGATTGCGGAAGTCTCCGTGGATGATGGTGGAATGGTCCAGGTTCACCGAGTGGTGAGCGCCGTGGACTGCGGCATCGCCGTAAATCCAGATGGCGTGAGGGCGATGACCGAAGGAGCTATTAATTTCGCCCTCACGGCCGTGCTAACCGGAGAAATCACGATCAAGAACGGCGCCGTGGAGCAGAGCAATTTCCACGACTATCAAGTGCTGCGTATCAACCGGGCGCCGGAGGTCGAAGTTCACATCGTGCCAAGCATTGAAGAGCCAAGCGGTGTGGGCGAACTCGGGGCCATGCTTCTGCCGCCGGCTGTTGCGAATGCAGTTTTCGCCGCCAGAGGAGTGCGGGTGCGGCGCCTGCCCATCGATCCTCAGCTTCTAAAACATTCGCAGTCCTGAGCTAAACATGACCATCGAACTTGAAATAGCCCGGCGTGAGTTTCTGAAAGCAACAGCAAAGGGTAGTGTAGCCCTGATTTTTGGCTTCCATTTGCCTATGCGGCAGGCTACTCAGGAAGTTCATGACACCCAGGTTTTCCGGCCGAATGCGTGGATCAGGATCACCTCGGACAACCAAATCACCGTGCTCACGGAAATACCGGAGATGGGTCAGGGTGCGCGAACCGTGGACACGATGATGCTCGCCGATGAACTCGAAGCGGACTGGTCCACAATCCGCGTGGAACAAGCGCCCGTCATTCCTGAGACCTACCAGCATCTGGCCACCGGCGGCAGCGGTGGCACCGGGACAGCCTGGGACTACATGCGGAAGGTCGGTGCGCAGGCGCGTGAAATACTTCTCATTGCGGCAGCCCAACAGTGGGGAGTTGAGAAGAAGGACTGCCGAGCCGAGAGTAGCACGGTGGTGCACGGTCCGAGCGGACGCCGTGTTACGTATGGCGAACTGGTGGAAACAGCATCGAAGCTCCGCGCGATCACAGCAGATGGTGTGGCTCTGAAACCGCCTCGCGATTTCAGTTTCATTGGTAAACCGGTTCCTCGCGTCGACTTGCCCAGCAAAGTGGATGGTAGTGCGATGTTTGGAATCGACGTCCGTGTGCCTGAAATGCTCTTCGCGGTGGTCGCGCGCTGTCCGCATTTTGGTGGAAAGCTGGAGAGCTTTGACGCTACCGCTGCCAAAGCTGTTCCGGGCGTTCGCACCGTTTTTCCGATTGCGCCGCTGGGCTTCGTTCCGAAGCTCGGTCGCCGCATCAATACGGCTGGGGGCGTGGCCGTGGTAGCCGAGTCGACATGGTCGGCCATGCAGGGCCGTAGGGCTTTAAAGATCTCCTGGGACAAAGGACCAAACGGATCGGAAACAACCGCCGATCTGAGTAAGCAACTTAAGGCGCAAGCCGCGGCACCTCCGAGTTTCGTCGCGGTAAACCGGGGTGACGCCTTAAAGGTCCTCGAACAAAATGCCAAAAACATCGAGGCCCATTACGAGCTACCGTTCCAGGCCCACGCCACGATGGAACCAATGAACACCACGATCCACGTGCGTAAGGATGCCATCGAGGTCTGGTCTCCCACTCAAATAGGCGCCGGACTGCAAGAGGAGATCGCTTTGCTTTCGGGGTTCGCGGCCAAGCAAGTGATAGTCCACATGACACTCTGCGGCGGATCGTTTGGCCGGCGCTACCAGTGGGATTACGCAGCGGAAGCATGGCAAGTCGCGAAGGAAATGAAAGATCCCGTGCAACTCCTGTGGACGCGCGAAGACGACTTGCAGCACGATTTCTATCTGCAGTATTCGTACCATCGCTTGTCAGGTGGCTTAGACGCCCAGAACAATATCGTGGCATGGTCTCACCGCGTCGTCTCTACACCCATTCGCGCAGTCTTCGACCCACCAGAAAAATTGAACGATCCGAAGCACGTCGCATCGCAAGAGCTGAGCGGTGCCGATGCTCTTCCCTACGCTGCTTTGAGTTTTCGCTTGGATTACACTCCCGTGCATTCCGGTGTCCCTCGAGCCTGGTGGCGGTCCGTGGGACATTCATTTAACGCTTTTGTGACGGAGTGCTTTGTCGACGAACTGGCACACGCCGCCGGGCGCGATCCGTATGAGTTCAGAATGAGCTTGTTGCTTGAAGACCGTAAGTTGCCCTGGGTTATGTGGAATGATCCGCCGCTTGAGACTCGAAGGTTCCGGGCCGTGTTGCAATTGGCAGCGGAGAAATCGGCATGGGGCAGTCCTCTTCCTAAAGGGCACGGACGCGGCATTGCGTGTTGTTGTTCGTTCGGAAGCTATCTGGCTCATGTCGTTGAGGTCTCGGTGGAGAGGGACGGCAGAGTGCGTGTTCGCCGGGTCGTAAGTGCCGTCGATTGCGGCACTGCGGTAAACCCCGATGGGGTACGAGCCATGACCGAGGGTGCCGTTAACTATGCGCTGACACCGGTGCTCAGTGGCGAAATTACGATCAAAGAAGGAGCTGTCGATCAGAGCAATTTTGATGGTTATCAGGTCTTGCGCATAAGCGATGCGCCCGACATCGAGGTGCACATCATCGCCAGCACCGAGGACCCTGGCGGCATGGGTGAGACCGGCGTTCCTCCCCTGGCTCCCGCTGTGGCCAACGCTATTTTCGCAGCCACGGGAAAACGAATTCGCAGACTGCCGATCGATACAGCCTCTCTTGCTGCGACCACGGGGGAGTCCCCCTGAAGCACACCGCTGGAAATTATGAGTCCGCTGCTTCGCTGAGCGCATTGGAAGCGAGCAAGGCAGGGTGGGCTAAATTAGCAAACCCGCCGCCCTTTGGGCCTGCCCAGCAAAGCCACGCGAGTGTCACATGGTCCCGATGATATTCACGAATACGCCTTTGTGGTTGTACTTCAGATCGGTCAGGTCGTCGGAGAAGCTGGTGAAGTTATAGCCGACGCCAGCCTTCAGGTTCTTGGTGATATGACGATAGATCGCGGCCAGCGCGCCGCGGCGGTTTTGATTTAGGTTCGGTAGATAAAGCGTTCGAAACTCCGCCAAGCCATCCCATTCCTTGAGAAACCGCCAGTCCACGCGCACCACCGCGAGTTGCGCGGAGTTGTCGAAGAAATTTGGGTTCACGCGATCCAAACTTTCCTGCCCCAGGCGGTAGGCGTACTTGCTTCCGACGGACCAATTCGCCGTGAGATCGTAGTTCACATCGAGCGCCGCAATGTGACTCTTCTGAAGGAACTCAGCTGCCGTATTCTGCAATCCCACCTGACCCATGGTCGGGACGTTAAAAAAGTAAGTGTACTTGGCTATAGCGTTCAGCCGGTCGTTGCTCACCGGACGGTACCCATAGCCGATCACGGCCTCGGTGTACCCGCCGGCATAGAAGTCCCCGAGCGAACTATCGCTGACCGAATGGTCCAGCTTGCCGATTAAGCGCCAATCGGGCGTCAGTTGCAATTTGAAATTGTTGCGGATCAGCCATGTAGTCGTTTCGTTATGCGTCTGGTCCAGTTGTTCCACGTTATCCCGGCGAAACTCGATCGCGCTTGAGAACTGCAACTTAGCCAGGCCGTAGCCCATACGGAACCCTGCCGCTTTGCGATCGGTCTCGGCGCCGGTTTGCGAGTCGAGCAGTTTGCCGACCTCCGCGCTGCCGCCGAAATTCCAATGCTCTTTCGTCGTGAGGTTGACTCCGGTGGTGTGAGTGAGGCCGTTCAGGTACCCGCCATTCTGGTAACGCTCCTCGACGTAAACACTGGAAGTGTCGGAAAGCCGCGTCTTCACGCCCGAGACCAGGTTGCCCTGGCTGCCACGAAGCAGCAGGCCGTTGTCCGTCCGCTCGTTTTCCAGCGAATAGTTCAGGTAATAACTAGTCTGGTCGGAGTAGAGAAAGGTAGTGCCGACCTTTCCGCCAAGTCCGAGGTTTCCGTCGGAGGCCTCTCCATCGATCCGGAAGCGTTTCGTCACGCTATAAGAGCCGCCCACGCCGATGCGATCATTGTTTTCACGGCCGCCGCTTGCGGCGACCGTGTGTTGGCCGAAGCCATAGGCGCTCCAGAAAGCGCTGGAATCGAATTTGACCTGCGCGACCACGTCCGTGCGCTCGCCCTGTATCTGCGTCAGGGGAACAACCGGAGAATGGTCTTCACGCAGGTCGTTGCGCACGCCGGTGCTGACGGTCCATTTTTCGGCTAGCTTGTAGGCCACGTCCAATTCGACTGCCCGAGTCTCGAGCCCCTGGTTCTCGATTTTCTGATCGCCCTTGGCAGCAAAACTCAAGCTGCTCGTCACGGGCATCCTGAAGGTTCCGCCGTATTGCTCGGTGTCTTTGATCGTCGCCTCTCCCGGCGACGAATAGCCGGCGTCGAGGTGCTGCTTATAGAACGTGAAGCGACCGTCGTGGCCTTCGAAGAAATCGCGCAGTCCGACGCTCAGGTCGGCGCGATAGGCGCCCGCTTTCGCGTTGGTGAACGACTGGTCGGCAGGGCCATTAAACGCGAATCCGCCGTCATTAGATTGCAACGAGGGAGAGAGGAGACCCGTGCTGCGGCCTGTCTGCAACTTGAACCAGGAATTGGCGCTCTTCCGCACGGTCAGGTCCGCGGCAGCAAGGTTGCTGGCGGAGTCCCCCTCATTAGAATCGGCCGTCACGCCGAGCCGTACATAGTCGTTGAGCCAGTAATGGGCTTGGCCGCCAACGGCGACTTGGTCCAGCTTTTCGAACCCTGGCGTATATTCGTATCGCACCACCAGGTAGGCCTCGTCGCCGCTCAAGCCACTCGTTCGCACTAACAGGTTGTCGTTAGCGGTCGACGAGAGCGGCTGAGAAAGCAGCACCCGGCCCTGCAGGTAATCGATGTCGTAGTCCACGTTGGGTTGCAAATTGACCACTCCCGTTACGATGTTAGAGGCCTTGTCGCGGAGTTCAATGCGCATGCGCTCAGAGCCTGTCAGGATGTCCTGGTGGTGCAGGAAGTAGAGCGATCCGCCCGTTCCGCGGAATTCCTCATAGCTCGCCATCGTTCCCGGTTGGGCGGCAAATCCATCCACCGTGAACCGTCGTTCGCCGAAGCTGGTGGTGGGTGCGGCGCTATAGTGGACGTTAGCTCCATACAAGCCGCGGTCGACGTGGGCCAGTTCGTTATCCAAATAGCCGACCTTGAAATTGCCCCACATCCCGTAATTCTCTCCATTGCTCGCTTTGACGTAGAACTTGCCCATGGTCGGAGCCATTTCTTGCACCACACCATCGTCGCCGAACGAGGGGTAATAATAGTCGGGATCGATACGCCGGAATAATGAATCGGGCGACTTGCCCAGGAAGTTGCTGAACAGGTCTTTCACCGGGCCCTCGCGGGTATCCGCGCTCGCCGTCAACCGCCAGTTCTGACTTACATTACCGTTCAAGTAAAACGCCAGCCGGCCATCCAGGGATGAATCGTAGGGCTGTGGATTATTCTCGCCCTCCTGCAGCTTCGCCGATCCGCTCGCGCTGTTCTTGGATACCGTCAGATCGGCAATGCCGACGTAGAAGAGGTCCGTGCGTTTGAACTCCAGGTCGCGAAGATACAGTGAGCCGTTGCCGGCGTCGTCGAGGACCGCGACTTCGACGCTATGCGCGCCGGCGGGAAGGATCTCCTCAGCGGCAAAGTTGCCCTGCGGATCGACCGGAATTTGGCGGCCCGCTACCCAAACGGTGTGGCCTGCCGGTATGCCGCTGCCCTGTACCTTCACCGTGCCACTGCCTAGCGGAATCTGCTGGCGCGCCAGGTCGTTCTCGCCGTAGGCGGCCAGCAGGTCGCGTTTCGACGGCCCGTCGGAAGTGACCATGCCTCCGAGCGATGGCTCGCGGTAGAGCCGCAGTGGCCGCGCGTCCGTTTCGTCAAAATGACCGTTCGAATCATAGGCGCGCAGCAGGTACTTGAGTTCGCGTGACGGGCCCACGAGCAATTCTGCTGTTGGATGCCATTCCGCAAGACCTGCGTCGTCGACTGCGATGATCTTGAGCGGCACGGCTTGCACCGACTCCTGCTGCTCAAATATTCGGATCTCAGCACGCTTTATGAAGTTCGCATAGTTGCTGTACATCCGAAAATGCACGGCCGATGCGGCAGGAGCGCCGCCGAATTCTGGCACGGCCACGGCGAGTGGATTCGCCGCCACGCCCAGCCGCCGCCGGGACTCCAGATTGTCGAAGCGGAAGTGGATCTTGGCGTTGTCGAGCGCGACGTCGGTGCAGCGCTGGATGTCGGAAGAGCTGCGGCCCGGGTCATCGATTGGCTTGCCATCGACGGTGATCCGCATCACATTCAGTTCGTACGGGCTTTTCGGACGAATCTCCTGGTTCAAGCGCGTAATATCCACGCCCTCGTAGTTGTCCAGTGGCAACTGTTCGTCATAGACAACCTGCACGCGCACGAACGACTCTTGCCCCTGGAGGAAGCCGGCATTTACGACGTCGTCGGACTGGACGTATCCGCGTCCCTCGTGCTCGGACCGCGCGCCCGATAACAGCGGGTCTTTCATGAGGGCATCCATAGCGCGGCGAGCACGCGCCGCGGAAAGTCCGATGTCGTCGCGATATACGGACGCGGTGCGGCGGTCAAGTCGCTCGTTCTTTGTGTAACCGATAAACCGCAGCCGCGCATTGGTCCGATCCGAAATGTCCGTGAGTGCGCGACGCAAGTTTGCCGCGTAGTCGGGTGGAATGATCGGCTGTCCGTTCGCGAGCTCAAGGGATGGAATGCTGCCCCAGGGAGGATCGTAAATCCTGGTCACCGTTTCGTCGGCATCGTCCGGGCATAATTGCGGCTCGTCCGATAACTCCTGGAGAGGATCGTCGTACCAGAATTCCACCTCGATGCGACGATTCAGTGCCCGTCCTTGTGCCGTTTCGTTTGAGGCAAGCGGGTGGGAGGCACCGCGACCGTCGCTTTCGATCGCCGACGCGGACAATCCCAGGATTTCCTGCATGGCCAATGCGACGCGGTTTGCCCTTGCCTTCGACAACGACAAGTGGTTTCCGTAAGTACTCTCGTCGGGACCGGTAAGCGGCGCACTGTCCGTGTAACCGATGAACTTGACCGTCACGCCCCGCCTGTCCCGCAGGTCGTTGAGCGCCTGACGGACCTGTCTGGTGAAGGCTTCGGAAATGGGAGTGTTCTCGTCTTCGTACCGCAGTGGCACGACGAGGTTCCTGACGCGCGTCCGCGGCGTCTGGCCTTCGCGGTATCGCATTTTGCAAACGGCCTGTGCCCGGCAGACCTTGACGACCTTGGC
>DATLVJ010000016.1:0-7307 GCA_035577585.1 Candidatus Limnocylindrales bacterium | reverse complement strand
TATACGACCGCCATCCGCTGCGGCGCTCGCGCGATTGTGCTGTGCGACACGGTTGGGCACGCGACACCACAGGGCGCGTACAACCTGGTGAAATTTGTGATGGAAAACGTGGTGAAGCCGAGCGGGGAAAAGATTCGCGTGGACTGGCATGGGCATCGCGACCGCGGGCTGGACATTGCCAATTCGCTGGCGGCCGTGGCGGCGGGCGCGGATCAGGTTCATGGCGTGGCGTTGTCGCTCGGCGAACGCGTTGGCAACACGCCGATGGAGCTTTTGCTCGTGAATCTCCGGCTGATGGGCTTGATTGAGAACGATTTGAGTTCGCTGCGGGCGTATTGCGAGAAGGTGGCCAAGGCCACACACACGGTTATTCCGCCGAACTATCCCGTTTTTGGCAAGGATGCGTTTCGCACTGCCACGGGAGTTCATGCGGCGGCGATCATAAAGGCGCTGAAAACCGGCGATCGCGATCTTGCCGACTCGGTCTATAGCGGAGTCCCAGCACATCTCTTCGGCCTGGAACAAGTGGTGGAAATCGGCCCGATGAGCGGAAAGTCCAACGTGCTCTTCTGGCTCTCCCGCCACAACATCCCGGCCACCGATGAAGTGGTCAATCGCATCTTCGACGCCGCTAAACAATCCTCGCGCGTGCTGACCGAGCAGGAATTGCTGGCACTTTGCCCATCCTCCAGCACTCCGGCGTAATTTCCTTCTGCTCATGAGCATTCGAACATCACGCTGGGGGTCAGTTTCCGATCACGCGACTTATCACGAGTTGGGGATGAGCGACCTCGTAGAATTGCTCATTTGGCGCAGGTTGTTTAGACAACTGGCGCCAGAGGTAAGTCCGTTGAGCGATAGCACGGCACAACTTGACCGAACGGAAGCGCCTCAAGCTCCGTGCCAGGAGTGTGTTTCCACATCGGCATGGCTGGGTTTTGGGTGCGTTCTTCAGCTACGGACCCTGACAGGAGTGCATCGCAATTTCTCTGCCTGAACAACCGAAATTTCTGAATCGACGGTTCCGTTGTTACCCATTCTGGGGATTTCTCACACGGAAGGCTGAAGTCTACTCGGATGAAATTAGAATGAATGTTCTTAGGCTGTTGGACGCGAATGACCATCGACCAGTAACCATTCCCATTCAAACATGTGAGAGCCCCCGAATATGCTACGACCCGTCCCGAAACAGTTGCATGATGTTGGCCCAGCGCAGGTAACCCTGAAATGTAGGCGCAGGTGACAAAGAGAA
This sequence comes from Candidatus Limnocylindrales bacterium, assembly GCA_035577585.1. Taxonomy (GTDB): domain Bacteria; phylum Acidobacteriota; class Terriglobia; order Acidiferrales; family UBA7541; genus Acidiferrum. The sequence continues at coordinate 6,055 of DATLVJ010000016.1, read as the reverse complement.
TCAAAAGGATTCTTCGCATCGGTTTAAATCTCAAGGCTAAGTGTACCGCGAAACTTCCTGACTAGTAAGCCCAAGTGCCTGGTTAACGCTGCGCTAATCGGAAACTAACCCTCTAGTGAAAGTCGTCGCGACTTGCGTCGCTTCAAGCTAAAATGCGGGCGTGGATTATCCCGCGTCCCCGGTTTTCTCCTGCAAGACGAGTTGGCGCGCGCGAGTGCCAATTGGTACGGTGAAACGCGCTGCTGTTTGCGCTATTCTTTTGTGCATGCCGATTCGTTCCGCCCTCTCACAGGCCGCACGGCCGCTGACTTCGTATTCGCTGGCGGAACAGCCGCAGGTGCGGGCGGCGCTGGACTGGTTTGCGAAAAATCTCAAGTGGATCAACGAGCAGCAGGCGACGCTTACGGAAATTCCGGCGCCTTCGTTTCAGGAAGAGAAGCGCTCGGCGGCGGTGAAGGCGCTGTTTGTGGCGGAAGGGTTGCCGGTTCAGACTGATAAGCTCGGCAACGTGATCGCGGAACTTCGCGGGGCGAACGACAAAGAGTGCATCCTGATTGCGGCGCACCTGGATACGGTTTTTCCGGCAGACACGGACGTGAAGGTGCAGCGCGAAGGTGACCGGCTGGTTGCGCCGGGAATTTCCGACAATGGCACCGGCCTCGCGGCGCTGCTGGCCATCGCGCGGGCGCTGCAGGCGGCGAAGCTTCGTCCGCAGCGGACGATTCTGTTTGCGGCGAATGTGGGCGAAGAGGGCGAAGGGAACTTGCGCGGGATGCGGGCGCTGATTGACGCGTACCGGCCCCGGCTCCGCGCGGTGATCGTCCTTGATGGTTCGGGCACGGATCATGTGACCACAAAGGCGCTGGCTTCGCGGCGGCTGGAAGTGACGATCACTGGGCCGGGCGGGCATAGCTGGTCGGATTTCGGGATGGTGAATCCCATTAACGCGCTGGTGCGCGGGTCGGTGCGCTTCATCAATACAAAAATTCCGGTTTCGCCGCGGACCACGTTCAACCTTGGACAGGTGGAGGGCGGCACTTCGGTTAATTCCATACCACACGAAGCTAAATTGAAAGTGGATCTGCGGTCGGAGAGCGAAGAGGAACTTGTGCGCCTGGAATCGGCGCTGCGCGATTGCATGGCCACGGGCGTGAAGGACGAAATGGACAATGCGCGCGACCGTAGCAAAGGCAAGCTGGAGTGGAAAGTGGATGTGATTGGCAGCCGTCCCGGTGGGGAATTGGCCGCCGATTCTTCGCTGCTTGCTTCCTTGCGGGCCGCGGACGATTTTCTGGGAAACCAGTCGCGCATCGAGCGCTCTTCGACCGATGCGAATATTCCGCTGTCGCTGGGCATTGAAGCGCTCGCGATTGGCGCGGGCGGCAACGGCGGCGGGGCGCATTCGCTGCAGGAGTGGTATGAACCCGCCGGGCGGGAGCTTGGCTTGCAGCGAGCAATGCTGACGCTGCTGGGCGTTTCCGGCGTGGTACAGGAAAAGGGGCGCTGAAGATGCGGAGAGCGGCAGCTTTCACTTTGTCGCTGGGGATGACTGGACTTTTTCTCTTTGGGGCGAGGCCGGCGTTTCCGCAAACGAGCGATCCGGCGCACAAGACGACTTATTATCTGCACGGCAGGATTTACACCAACGATCCGAAGGTGCCTTGGGCCTCGGCGATGGCGGTGCGCGACGACAAGATTTTCTGTATCGGCTCCATCGAACACATCCTGCTGGATTGCGGCGGCTCCAAAGCGGACGCGGAGATCGTGCAATTGAAAGGCCGCTTCGTGATGCCGGGTTTCAACGATGCGCACACGCATCTTGGGGGAGCGGGGCGCGACAAGCTGACGCTGGATTTGAAGGGCACGGACTCGCTGGCGGAGTTGCAACAACGGGTAAGGGTTGCTGTGGCGCAGCACAAGACCGGTGAATGGATCGTCGGCAAGGGTTGGGACCAGACTCGCTGGCCGGAGAAGACGTTTCCGCACCGGTTGGACCTGGACGAAGTTTCTCCCCACAATCCGGTCTTCCTGGTGCACGTTTCGGGACACGTCGCGGTTGCGAACTCGCTCGCGATCAAGCGGACCGAAATTACGCAGGATACGAAGAATCCTACGGGCGGCGAAATCGAACGAGACACTGACGGGAACCCCACGGGCATGTTCATGGAAGGCTCAGCGATGGAGTTTGTGGAGCAGAAAATTCCGGAGCCGACGGACGAGGAACGCCGCCGGGGAATTGAACTGGTGCTTCAGGAACTGGCGCGCAACGGCGTGACCTCCGCGCAGGATAATTCCGCGTGGGAAGATTTTCTGGTGTATCACCAGCTGAAGGAAGAAAAGAAACTCACGGTCCGTATCACCGAGTGGCTGCCGTTTATGGCCCCGGTGAATGAACTGCAGAACATGCGCTCGGAGGGCGGCACGACGGATCCGTTGTTGAGAACCGGGGCGCTGAAGATGGTGACGGACGGGGCGCTTGGATCGCGCACGGCGGCGATGCTGGCACCCTACTCCGACGAAGCGGACACCAGCGGCATCATGACCATCGATCCGGAAAAACTGAAGGCCATGGCGCTGGAGCGCGACAAACTGGGATTTCAACTGGCGTTTCACGCGATTGGCGACCGCGCGAACCGGGTGGCGCTGGATGTGTTCGAATCGGTGGTGCGGGTCAACGGCGCGCGCGACCGGCGGGACCGCATCGAACACGCGCAGGTGGTGGCTCCGGAAGACATCGCGCGATTCGGCACGTTGAACGTGATCGCTTCGATGCAGCCGTCCCACCAGAGCAACGACATGAGGTGGGCCGAGCAACGCCTGGGCCCGGAACGCGTGAAAGGCGCTTACGCCTGGAATTCGATTCAGAAAGCCGGGGCCCGGCTGGCGTTTGGTACCGATTACGATGTGGAGCCCATCAATCCGTTTCGCGGGTTATACGCCTGCGTCACGCGGGAATTGCCCGAGGGCGGTCCGGCGGGCGGCTGGCAGCCGGAGGAAAAAATCTCACTGGACGATTGCATTCGCGCTTACACAATCGGCTCGGCCTACGCGCAATTTGAAGAGGGCAAAAAGGGCGACTTGAAGGCGGGAAAATTCGCCGACTTCATCATACTTTCGCAGGATCCGACGAAAGCCGCACCCAAAGAGATCCTCAACACGGAAGTTCTGCAAACCGTGGTGGGCGGGCGCACCGTGTATCAGAAAAAATAGATCGCGCTCAATTCGCCGTCAAAATCTCCCGCAGGCAGGGAATGAAATGTGACTCTTGCGCGCTGGCCTTTCCATGCAGCGCAAGGAGGCTTGTCGGCGGAGACCGGCTGGTTCGCCGGGGTGACTTCGACGGCCTTCCACTCCGAGGCGCGAAACTTCATCAGGACGGAATTGAGGGAGAGGGTGATTTTTACTTCGCCGCCGGTGTGGCATTCCGCGGCGACGATTTTTCCTTCGAGGCGATAGTCGGGGCCGCGGACGACTGGACGCGGAGGCTCGGCGGCCGCGGGCAGGCCGGTGGGCGGAGTCTTGGGTGAAACCGCGGGCGGGTCGCCGGACGTTTCCGCCACTTCAAAGGTGCGGTCAGCGGATTTCGGGCCGGGTAAAACGCGCAGCCGGTGTTCGTTAGCATCATCCTGGGAAAAAGTTTCGCGCGAAGCCACCGCATTCTCAAATTCCGCTGCAACGGACTCTTCCTGGGGCGTGCGGGCCGCTGCCTTGATGCGGGCGGCGAAATTCTTGGCGTCCGCTATCTTTCCCATGTTCAAAAGGACAAAGCCATAGCTGGTGGCATAGTTGAGATTTCCGGGCTCGAGTTCGATGGCTTTTTTGGCCATTGCCAGGGCTTTGTCGCGGGTTTCGGGATGGACGGAATAGAAATTCGCAAGCGTGGCATAAGCGGGAGCAAACTGCGGGTTCAGCTGCACTGCTTTTTCCAAAAGACCGGTGATTTCGGGCAATTCCTCGAATTCCACTCTCCCGCCGCGCAGGCGGGCTTGTGCGGCAAAGAAATAGGAAACGTAACTGGAGGGGCTTGATTCGAGCGAGCGGGAAAATTCTTTTTCCGCGGTTGCGTAATCTCCCTCGTGATAGGCGATCAAGCCGCTGGCTTCGTGGGCCAGGGCGAGATTCGGGTCTGCCTGCAGCGCTTCGGTGGTGGAGGCGCGCGCTTCTTTCGCGCGCTGCGTCTGCATGTAGAACAGCGCCTCTTCGGCCGCCACTTCGCCGGGAGGAAGGCTGCGGCTGGAATAACTTTTCTGGTTGCCGTGGATGGAGGTGGAGACACGGCCTACATAAAAAGTTTGCTGGCGGGCGTATCCCTCCATGGCGCCGGAGAATTTCTTCAAATCGCCGAAGGTTTTCGTGGCAGCGTCCACCTGGTTTCCGCTAGCATTCCAGGAAGCGAGAAAATTAGAGAGTAACTGGCGTTTGCGCGCGGCGGGATCCATCAAGAGGTAATGAACGATGGCCCAGGACTCCGCATAAAAAACGGAAGCGCGGTTTTGTTCGTTGTAATAGGGCGAAGTTGCGTCGGCCTGCAGTAGCGCGTCGATGGGGATCAGGCGGGTGGTTTGCAGGACTTCGAGATGGGACGGCGGAATTTTGCCGATTTCCACTTCCTTGTCGTGGATCGTGGAGTTACCGAAGTATTCGGCGAGACCTTCACCGAGCCAGATGGGGAGTCCCTGGAAATTCAGGTTCATGACGGCGTGAGTGTATTCGTGGTAGACGACTTCATAGGGATTGTCGGTTTCGATGTCGGTTCTGACCGCAACGAAGTGGCGGGCTTCGCCGGGCGAGAAGATTCCCGCGGGGTGCATGCGGCCTTTTACTTCCCAATAGCCAGGCAGGAGAAGTTTCAGGGTGTCTTCCTTTTTTACCGCGAAGATCACCAGAGGTTTGCCCAGGTCCACGCGGAGTTTCGGGAAAGCGCTGTGAAAAACTTCGCGGAACTGTTCGAACTGGTCGGCGATTTTCCGGGCCTGGTTTTCACCGGCGTTGCTGACCACCTTGAAATGGGGAGACTGGACCTCGATCCAGGCGTCTTTGGCACGGACGCCGGCGGGGCAGACAAGCGTTAGAGCGGCAAGGCACAGGCTCAGGAGAATTAAAGGTTTTCCGGGGAGCCGGGTGAGCATGGAGAGACTCTACCTGAGAGCCACGATGAGTCAAGCGTCCGGCCCGGGACCGTTTCGATCACATTGGAATACAACTCTGCGCGATTGCGGATACACTGGCAGCGCAGTTTGCGTTTGACGGAGACGGGGATGGACGCGCGAAAAAAGGCCGACTTGTCGTTGATGTTCTGCTCGCTGATCTGGGGCGTGACGTTTGTGGTGGTGAAGAACGCTCTGGACGAGTCGTCGGCGTTTCTGTTTCTGGCGGTGCGCTTCACGATTGCGACGGTGGTGATGGCGCTGCTGCAGATGCAGGTGATTTCGCGGATCGAGCCGCAAGAAGTTTTTGCGGGGATGCGGCTGGCGTTTTTCATGTTTGCGGGGTACTGCTTTCAGACGGCGGGGCTGCAGTACACCACGGCGAGCAATTCGGGGTTTGTTACCGGGTCGAGCGTGGTGCTGGTGCCGTTGCTGCTGGCGGTTTTCTGGGGACGCAGCCTGACGCGGTGGATTTATGTGGGGGCGCTTGCAGCGCTGGTCGGACTTTATTTTTTGACGGTGCCGGCGGAAGGCTTGCGGTACTTAAATCGCGGCGATGTGCTGACGTTTGTTGCCGCCGGGTTTTACGCGGTGCACATTATTTTGGTGGGAGATTATACGCAGGAGCATTCGGTGCGGGCGTTGAGCCTGATCCAGGTGGCGGGTTGCGCGGTGATGTCTTGGCCGCTGATGGGCGCGGCGGCGGCGATTCACTGGCAGCCGATGCGGTTTTCGGGGTCGTGGGGACTGTGGCTGGGAATTGGGATTTGCGCGGTGTTTGCCACGGCGGTGGCGTTCACAGTGCAGCTTTGGGCGCAGCAGTTTACGTCGCCGGGGCACGCGGCGATTTTGTTTGCGCTGGAGCCGGTATTTGCGGTGATTACGTCGTATATCGTGTTGCATGAACG
>DATLVJ010000015.1:0-2564 GCA_035577585.1 Candidatus Limnocylindrales bacterium | reverse complement strand
CCGATCAAATTCACTTAGAACCGATTGCATACTACGCTCTCCCGTTCTGAGCTGGGCCTTCTAAGCCCTGTTCGACAGAGCGACCTATAAATAGTAATCGAAATCCCTCTCCGTTCGCACCCACCTCCTCAGAAGCAAAATATGCGCCGGCAAACTTTCCGGAACCAGTTCCACATAATTTCTCGAACCTTGCCACAAGAACCGACCCTCGCTAAGCAAGTCGTGTGCCTGAAAGGCATGACGTGCGTTCAGTCCGATGGAATCAAGATCGAGAGTAATCCAGCCGCTCTGGACATGAGAACAATCCAAATTCACCACCACGACGATCACATTCGAGAGGTCATCCGTGGCCTTCGTAAAGCAAATCAAAGCAGGATTGTCCGTCTCGTGAAAACACAAGTTGCGATTGCTTTGCAGGGCCGGATTCTCCCTTCGAATGCGGTTCACGCTGGCAATGAAATTCTTCAGACTGGCCTTGGAACCCAAGTCCCGGTGCTTGAGTTCATATTTTTCGGAATGAAGATATTCTTCACCGCCGGGTTGCAGCGGTGCATTCTCGCAAACCTCAAAGGAAGGACCATAGATACCGTAATTGCCCCCCAGGGTGGCAGCCAGAATGAGCCGGACCATGAATGCGGGGCGGCCACCCACTTGGAGAAACTCCGGGAGGATGTCGGGCGTATTCGGCCAAAGATTGGGTCGCAGGTACTCCCTCACATCGGTTTGCGCCAGTTCAGTAAAGTACTGTGTAAGCTCCTGTTTCGCGTTACGCCACGTAAAATAAGTGTAGGACTGGGAAAAGCCAAGCTTAGCAAGTCGATACATCACATTCGGCCGGGTAAACGCTTCCGCAAGGAAAAGAACATCGGGGTGTTGATTTTTGATTTCAGTGATGACCCACTCCCAAAAAGGAAATGCTTTGGTGTGAGGGTTGTCCACTCGAAAGATGCGTACCCCTTGTTCGATCCAGAAAAGGAAAATGCTCTTCAATTCGTCCCATAGCGCTTGCCAGTGCGCCGTCGCGAAATTCAGAGGGAAGATGTCTTGATATTTCTTCGGGGGGTTCTCCGCGTATTGAATGGAGCCATCCGGCCGAGTGCTAAACCACTCCGGGTGTTCCCGAACATAAGGATGATCCGGCGAGCATTGGAGGGCTATGTCAAGTGCGACCTCGAGCCCGTGATCGGCCGCTTTGGCCAGGAACCTTCGGAAGTCCTCCAGAGTTCCCAATTCGGGGTGAATGGACTTATGGCCGCCTTCAACCGATCCGATGGCCCATGGACTTCCGACATCACCTGACTCGGCAGGCAGGGTATTATTCCTTCCTTTGCGAAACGTTCTTCCAATGGGATGAATCGGAGGAAGGTAAAGGACGTCGAAACCCATCGAAGCAATGTAGGGCAGCCATCGTTCGCAATCCCGAAAGGTCCCATGACGCTTCTGATCGGGCGAGCATGACCGGGGAAAGACTTCATACCAAGAGGAGAAGCCCGCTTTGTCGCGATCGACGACGACCGACAGTTGTTTGTCATACCGGGTGACAAGCTCACGCTCGGGATAAAGTTGAACCAAAGCTAGCAGGTCAGTATCCAGAGCAATGGCTGTTTGTGACTCAAGTTGTTTGCTTTCGCGCAATCTCCGCGCCCAGTCGAGTAGTATCTCGCCGTCTTTTCCATTGGCACGGGCCGCGGCTTCCTCAATCAACCCGGCGCCGATCTGCAAATCCACAGAAATATCCTGTTTTGCAGAAATCCGCTTTCCCAAGTCTTGCCGCCATGTCTGAAAATGGTCGACCCATCCTTCGATCGTGTACGTATATCTTCCCAATTTGAGGACGCAAAACTCGCCCCGCCAGCGGTCGTTGCCGAGTGGCTTCATGGGCGATACTTGCGGTTCATTTCCATCCTGCCAGTAAAGAAGCTGGCAGGCGACCTGATCGTGGCCGTCAGCGAAGACATCCGCTTCCACAACCACTTTTTCACCTTTAACGCGCTTAATCGCGAATCGCCCACAATCAATTTCCGGCGAAAGCCGTGCGATTACAACGCGAAGTCGACCGTTTGATGTCGCTTCCGACATTGGCTCGGGACTCTCCCTCTTTGTCGCCCGGGAATAGCTGGGGATTCACCGAAAAATAGAGCGGCATAACCATTCTACGACCCATATGCTTGGATGCAATTCGGTATTCACTGGGAGATTGTTCTTTGTCCTGTTTCTCACGTATCTAGCCCTGATAAGGGAATTCCCTTGTTCGATTTTTCCTGAAAACCATGGCCCGGCGCGACATCAGGCGACTCAATTAAACAAATAACTTGATTGTGTTTGGCCACTGGGGATTTGTATTCTCTTGAACGCATGAGATGTAAGCACAAAATGCCGTTTGGCGCAGAAGTCCTCGACGATGGGAAAGTGCGCTTTCGCTTGTGGGCTCCCAAGGCGCAAGACGTTTCGGTTGATGTGTCTTCCAACATTCTTCCGATGTCGCGGCTGGAAGATGGCTGGTTCGAGCTCGTTACGCGCGAGGCTCGGCACGGCACACTATATCAATTCACGATTGATCGTCA
>DATLVJ010000014.1:0-2867 GCA_035577585.1 Candidatus Limnocylindrales bacterium | reverse complement strand
AACCAGACGCCGCGGCAGGCTTGTCGAGATACTTGACCAGCAGCACTTCATTGCCTTTCTCGTTGTAAATCAGATCATCCACCAGCTTCGTGGCCATCAGGATGCCGAACCCTCCCGGCCGTTTGCCCTGGGCTTCGCGCGTCTCCATGTGCTTGAACGGATCCTCTTCGGGATTGGCGATCGCACTGTGCTCCAGCTCCTCCAGTGAAAATCCCTGGCCCGGATCTTTCACCCGGCACAAAACCATCCGCCGAGTCCGCACGTAGCTCACCTCCACGTGCTGCGAAGGATCAAACTGCCCGCCGTGCTCCATCGCGTTCATGAGAATTTCGCGGAAAGCCGTAGCGACCTCTTCCGTTTCCGCGTCGGGCAGGTCCGAAGCTTCCCGGTAAAACTGCAATAGACGGTTGGCGGTCGCCAGGTCGCAACGAACGCATAGCCGAACCCAGTTGGGTTTTCCGTGGAGGATTTCGATCCCGTCGTCCCAAACTGGCTCGGTCAGCGCGATTCGAATCATCTCGCCAAGCCGTTCCGTCGAGAAAGGCCGCGAAAAATAACTGAATGCGCGCTCGCGAATCGCGGCCAACACATCGCCGGGAATAAATTCCTCGGTCAGGATAATCAACCGCGTGTGCGGCCGCACCATGCGCAGCCGCCGTAGCAGTTCGATATCCTCTTTCCCCGGTGTCCTCTCGCCCGTGAGGATCAGGTCGAACGGCCTCTCCTTGGCAAGCTGCAAGGCCTCGGCATTGTTGGCGGCAAATTGAATCTCCAGATTTTCCTGCTGGAGCAGATTGCTGAGCAACTGATCGATCTCCGGTCCGGAGCGCACGACCAGCGCTTGATGGCTCTTCTTGGTTGTGGGTGGGGAAGCTGTGACGTCGGGCATAGGATCTCTCAAGGGTAACTAATGATGGGCCTGAGCCGAGCGGTGGGCTGAGCTAGGATGAAGGAAGGAGGCGGACGGCGCAAGTGTCGCCGCTTGCCTCAGAGATTCTTCAGGCTAGCTCGCTGGTCATCAGGAACAACGGCCTCATTTCGAAACTTTTAAATACAGGCCGCAATCGCTCGGTGCTGTAGTACTCCTTGATGCTGATGGCTTTCTTCGTTGCGGTTACCGTTTCGATCGGCATGTTGTCGTATCGCCCGTTTTTCAGCACAACCAGCCGTCCGTGGATGCGATTGAGCAACAGGTCCAGCGCCAGGTTGCCATATGCCATTGGCACGATCGAATCGATCGCGTCCGGATCTCCGCAGCGCACTAGGTATCCCAGTTTCTGGCTGATGCACTCGATTTTCTTCCCGTTGTTGTATTTCGGCGAAAGCTCGGTCAGTTCTTCAGCCACCACTTCCCCGATGCCGCCTAATTTCTTGTGCCCAAACGCATCGGCAGAATCTTTCTGGAAGACCATCTCCCCGCCTTCGAACATGGCGCCCTCGGACACCAGAACAATCGCGTACCGGCTCGGATTTCGATTGCGGTCGTTCACCAGCAACTCCGTCAGTTGGTCAATCTTAAATTTGTGCTCCGGGATCACACAGCGATGCGCCGCCCCCGCCATCGTCGGCAGCATGGCCGTAAAGCCCGCGTACCGCCCGAAAACTTCCAGCACCATGAACCGCTCGTGGGAGCCAGCCGAAGTGCGCAGCGCATTGGTCATCTGAATCGTGCGCGTGATGCACGTGCTGAATCCGATGCAGTAATCCGTCCCCGGCACATCGTTGTCCATCGTCTTCGGAATCGCCACCACCCGCACGCCTTCCTGATACAGCCGGACGCCGTAGCTGAGCGTGTCGTCGCCGCCGATCGGAATCATGTATTCGATCCCCAACCACGCCAGATTCTTCAGCACCTCGGGCGTCAAGTCGTTCTTCTCGGCGTTGTATTCGCCCTTCAAGTGATCCGGCACGCTGGTCTTGCTGACGCGCGCGGGATTCGTCCGCGAAGAGTGGAGAAACGTGCCGCCGGTGCGCCCCGCGCGGTTCACCACATCCTCGGTCAGCCGTTGAAAATTGTTTGAATTGTCGTGTTTCTCGTCGCGGACCATATCCACCAGCCCCGCCCAACCCCGGCGGATGCCGATCACTTCGTAACCCTCGCGAAGCGCGCGGAATGTGACCGCGCGAATCGCCGGATTCAATCCCGGCACGTCGCCGCCTCCGGTCAGGATTCCGATTACGCCCTTTTTTACGTTGATATTCGCCATGATGTCCGGCTCGCCTCAGTCTGGATTAGCAAAACAAATGATTATGGACGTTGCTATCAATTTTAGGAAGAGGTAGAAAGCATTAAATAAGCTGTACAACCCAATCGAAATTTTGCGTTCGAAATTCGGCGGATTCCCGCTCGCTCTCACAATGCTCTACGGTTCGATGCGTGTTCCCAGCACTCCCAGAAATTTCGCCAGCCACTCCGGGTGTGCGGGCCACGCAGGCCCGCTCACCAGGTTGCCATCCACCACAGCCTCGGTCATCGCCACATCCGCAAACGTTCCTCCCGCTAGAGTCACCTCCGGCGACACCGCGGGGTAGCAACTGCACTTCTTTCCCTGCAACACTCCGGCCGCGGCCAACACTTGCGCGCCATGGCAGAGTGCAGCGATCGGCTTCTTCGCATTCGCAAAATGCCGTACGATTTCAAGCACCTTCGAGTGCAACCGGATATATTCCGGCGCGCGCCCGCCGGGAATCACCAGCGCATCGTAGTCCTCCGCCTTCACCGTATCGAACGTCGCATTCAGGGCAAAATTGTGTCCGCGCTTCTCCGAGTACGTCTGGTCGCCCTCAAAATCGTGAATCGCCGTGCGCACTGCTTCGCCCGCCTTCTTCCCCGGACAAATCGCATGCACCGAATGCCCGACCATCTT
>DATLVJ010000013.1:0-2152 GCA_035577585.1 Candidatus Limnocylindrales bacterium | reverse complement strand
CTTGCAGGCGCGATTGATGTCGCAGGCGCTGCGGAAGTTGACGGCGATTGTGTCGAAGTCCAAGACCTGCCTGATTTTCATCAACCAGATTCGGGAGAAGATTGGCGTGATGTTCGGCAATCCGGAAACGACCACGGGCGGCCGCGCACTGAAGTTTTATGCTTCCATGCGCGTGGATATCCGGCGCATCCAAGCTATCAAGGATGGGGATCGCGTGGTGGGCTCGAGGACGCGGGCGAAGGTGGTGAAGAACAAGGTGGCGGCGCCGTTCCGCGAGGCGGAGTTTGACATTCTTTACGGTGAAGGCATTTCGCGCGAGGGTGACTTGATCGATCTCGGCGTAGACAAGGGCGTTCTAGAAAAGTCCGGCACATGGCTGAGCTATGGCGGCGAACGCATGGGCCAGGGCCGCGAGAATGCACGCAGCTTCCTGAAAGAGAATAAAGACATTCGGGACAAACTGGAGAACGCGCTGCGTAAGAAGATGGAGATCCCGGGTTCGGGACAGAACGCAGCTACGGCGACTCCAGGTGCGAATGGCCACGCAAATATTCCCGCGGAAAAGCCGCCACTGAAGGCTGCTGCCGCAGTGGCATCAGCGGACAACAAGGCGCGTCCGGCTCGTTAGGCTAACCTGACAATCTTCATGCGCGGGCGATGCACTGGAATGGTGCATCGCCCGCGGTGTTTTTGACGTCTCAAAATGTGAATTTAAGAAAACGCCAAGAAGTGGAACACTGGCTTGCGGATGGCCAGAAGGGCAATTCTGGAGGGGTAGGCTGGCCAGCGGTTCAACGTTCATAACAAAGCACATAGGTGAGTACTGGGCCGCATTAACTATTGCGTGGGCATCCGTGTACCCCGTAGACTACGTCTCAGTCTGCGAGCCCTGAAAAGCTTGTGGATGAGAAGAAACCGCTGAGACTGTGTTAAATGCTTGTAATCAAGCAAGGCACACTTTGGCTCGCGGGAAACATCGAATGAGCGGAAGTTTGACCAAGGACTGGAATTAGAGTAGATTTCGACTCGTTCCATACTAGGACTACTGAGAACTGCTCCAGAACGGGACGTAATGATCAAGCAATTGGGAAAATCGATTCTTGCAGGCATGCTGGTGGGGACACTGGCGATGCCGATGCCGGCCGCGGAAGCCGGTGCGATTACCGCTGCGAAATCTTCCAAGGTGAAGTCCGCTTCGCGTAAGCGGCTTGCGCCTTCGCGGTATCGCGGATATGCGCCGACGTACGCTGATTCGATTAGCGCGGATAATCCGGCGTATGACGATCCAATTGTGCGGCAGGCGGTTGTGGATGCGCTGGGGCGGTACAACGGATCCGTGGTTGCGGTGGACCCGAATACGGGGCGTATTCTGACCGTGGTGAATCAGAAGATTGCTTTCAGCGACGGATACATTCCGTGCTCGACGATAAAGCCGACGATCGCCGTGGCTGCGCTGGAGGAGAACGTGATTACGCGGGACACGATGTTGAAGGTGGGCCGGCGGAAGTACATGAATCTGACGGAGGCGCTGGCGCACTCGAACAATGTATTTTTCGAAGAACTGGGCCGGCGGATGGGCTTTGATACTGTTTCGCGCTACGGGCGATTGCTCGGGCTAGGCGAACTGGCCGGCTACAATCTGCCCGACGAGCATCCGGGATCTTTCCCGACGCAAGCGCCGGCGTATGGCGGTGTAGGGAGGATGTCGAGTTTTGGTGAAGGCATCCAGGTGACGCCGCTGCAACTGGCGGCACTGGCCGCGGCCTTCGCGAATGGTGGGACGCTTTATTATTTGCAGTATCCGCATTCGCAGGAAGAAGTGGATGCATTTCAGCCGCGCGTGAAACGCGATTTGAACATCGGCAACGTTTTGCCGGAAGTGCGGGAAGGGATGCTGGCGGCGGTGCTCTATGGCACGGGCCGGCTGAGCGCGGATCCGGGCGGGGAAGAGACTCCGCTGGGTAAGACGGGAACGTGCGACGACCGAACGAATCCTTCACGGATTGGCTGGTTCCTGAGCTACGCGGATGAAGCGCATCCGAAGATTGCGCTGGCGGTGCTGCTGCGCGGGAATACGCGGCGAGTGAAGGGCCCGACGGCGGCGCAGGTGGCGGGGCACATTTACCGCAGACTGCGGCAACAGAATTATTTT
>DATLVJ010000012.1:0-6481 GCA_035577585.1 Candidatus Limnocylindrales bacterium | reverse complement strand
TGATGTCGAAGCAGGGGTACCTGAACGACTCAGCCGGGCATTGGGTGCCACATCTGATGTTTTACGTCCCGCTCACAGATCCGAAATCCTGGGGAGCGGATCTGCCGGGCTCTCCCGTCCTGTTGAATCCGCAATTTCAGGGCGCCCCGGAGCCAATAACTGAATTCATGATTCCGGTCCTCACTTGGTCGGACGGAACGCCTGCTCCCAGGGCCCGATAAGTTTAAGTGAAGAAGTCGCTCAACCCCTGATTTGTCAGCTTACCGGCAACTTGGGTGCTAACCTCCACTTCTCCGGTAACCGCGTTTACCGGGGACTTGCCGGTGATTGCTCTGGAGCAACGACAGGATTTCTCTACTCTGTCAGATTTACAAGAACGAACGATGGCGCAGCCTAGGCTGCGCTCTCAGTTTATGTACCGAGGGGTTCCTCTCGCGGGGCGAAGCGAACCCCTCGATAATATCTTGAAGCAGTGCATCCTTTTTGGCTGCGCGCCCTACCGTGGGAGAGCTATGGAAATCGCATCACAAAACTTCGAGATATTTAGACTCCACCCAGATGGCTCTGAGCTGTATGTCTGCAAAGCCGCATCCTACGACATTGCTCTCTTCGAGGTCGAACTGCTAGCCTCGAAAGTCCCGGCCAAATACGTCATACGCGACCGGCGCAGCGGTCAGAGGCATGTGCAGAATCTAGGCCCCCTTGGCAGTTGATCTCCGTAAGCTTGCGTCCTGGCCCCCGTCCGGTAAGCGCGTTTACCAGGCACTGGACCGTAACCGCTTTGCTAGAAACGATGAAATGAGATACTAGTTGGCTGGTCGGACAGCGGGCCGTGACACGAGGACGCGCGTGAATCGTTTTACATGGGCTCAGCAACTTGGGGTTCAGACAACTAATTTGCACCTGGCGTGGTCTTATTGACGAACGGAAATGGAGCTGCACCTAGTGTCATCAATTCGCATTCTAATAGTGGATGATTTCAAAGATTGGCGACGCCAAGTCCGTTTGCTTTTTCAGGCACGGCCAGACTGGCAAGTCATCGCCGAAGCATCGGATGGATCAGAAGCGGTTCAGAAGGCCGAAGAACTGAAACCAGACTTAATTCTGTTGGATATCGGCCTCCCAAAACTAAATGGAATCGAAGCCGCACGCCGGATACGACACCTCTCTCCTAGCTCCAAAATCGTCTTCCTGAGCCAGGACAATTCTATTGACGCAGTGCAAGCAGCCTTGAGCACGGGCGCTCAGTGTTATGTTTGTAAGTCAGATGCCGGAAGCGAACTGCTGTCTGCCGTGGAGGCAGCTCTTCGGGGCAAGCAATATCTCAGTAGCAGTTTAAGGGGTTACGAGTTCGCCGACACCTCAGTAGAGAAAGCCCCTCACCACCATGCGGTTCAATTCTATTCTGATGACACAGTTTTTCTAGACACTTTTGCTCGTTTTATTGCTGCTGCGCTCAACGCCGGGGATGCGGCAATTGTTGTCGCTACCGAGTCGCACCGAGAAGCTCTTGCGTTGAGATTGAAGACACAAGGTTTGGATGTTGATCTCGCCATTCGACAGGGGACATACATTCAATTGGATGTTGTCACGACGCTCTCCACATTCATGGTCAATGACATGCCTGACTCGGCTCGATTTTTCGAGGTTGTGAGTGGTCTCATTGAGGCTGCCGCCAAAGCGGCGAAGCCAGAGAATCCTCGGGTTGTGGCTTGTGGAGAATGTTCACCTCTCTTGTGGGCGGAAGGTAAGCCGGACGCCGCGATTCGGCTTGAACAACTCTGGGACCAGATAGGCACAACCTTCGCCGTGGATATCCTCTGCGGGTATGCGTTGAGCAGCTTTCACGGCAAGGATGACGAGCACGTTTTCCAAAGCATCTGCGAGGAACACTCCGCCATTTATTCTCAGTGAAAGTAAGACTCAATTCTAGGTTAACCTGCCGCAGCGGCGTCGCCTTTCGCAAGGAGGCGCAGTTCAGCTTTCGGCACAGCGAATTCTGCGGTGCCACAATCCAGACAGACAACAAGCTCTGGAAATACCCACACGACGGGCTTGTCAATGTTTTTCAGTCCGGTAAAATGGATACCCATCTCCCCTCTGAACTTGTTCTGGTTGACTGATCCACACGACTTGCACGGCATAGCCGCCTCCATCGGGGACGAGGGACATCTAGTGGAGCCAGGGTACCGACATTCGAACGTAACTAAGTTATTAGAAGGGTACTACATTTTCCACTGGATTTTGGAGAGAATGCTAAGTCCTGCGTAGTCGGCAAACCAGACCAGTCCGTTCCAGTACCCACATGGACGGTAAGGGCGTTAATCAGGACCTGCGACTGCTCGCCACTCACGCTTCTTCAATCTGCGCCGAATCCAAGCCTCCAAATCGTGACCAAAAATGACGCGGAGCGTCCCCATTTGGACCACTGTGAAGGAAACCCTCGTCGTCTGCGACGTCAATACGCACCAATTGAACTACCCCAGCGACCCCGCTTATTCTCTTGACGAATGGCGCAGAGCACTACGTCAGGCCGTAGAAAAAGCCGCTGCCCTTGAAGACAAACTCGAAAGAGCCAGAGAGGCAATGCCCAAAAAGAGACATGGAGTAAGTCTTGAAGGTGTGGGGACTGTGCCCAATCCCGGTTAGCGCTCTAATCTGGCTCTGAGCGAGAAAAACCGTCTTCCCCGTCTGCGGTTTATGATCGCTAATCACACCAGACTTGACACCTCCTCCGGATAGTTATTTACTCCTCGCCTTGTGACTCTTGACTCAAACCGCGTTTTCAACGAAGAAATGGCAAGCAGATTCTCTCGGTGGCTTGTTGCATTGAATTACTCGAAATGTGCCCTCGACCAATATCCAAGAACAGTACGCAGATTTTCAGCTTTCCTTCACCCGACAAGACTATTGAAAGTGACTCATCTCGATGTTCAAGAATTCTTGGCAAGATCGGCCGCCAAAGGACAAGCTCCCAGACAAATCCGGCAACAGCTTTATTCGTTGAGGGTCTTCTTTGACTTCCTGAATCTTGGGGGCCTCATCAAGTGGGTGCCGCCACGTATGGTTAAAATGCGGCCCATGCAGAGACACATCCCCAAAGTGCTAACGCAGGACCAGCTCCATAAAGTTCTGGGTGCCGCTTGCACCAAGCACGAGCGAGCTTTGCTTGAACTCTTTTATGGCACTGGCTGCCGCACGGGGGAACTACGCACGATGCGGATCGAGAACGTAGATTTTGATCATCGTAGGATTCGCGTGACAGGAAAAACGGGAACTCGTGTGCTTATGTTTACTGCCACAGCAGCGAGGGCACTTAGAACTTATCTGGGCGACAGAAAGTCCGGTTTTGTATTCGTGGAACAAAAGCCTTCACAAAAAGTTCGCCCTCAGCGCAGTCCGAAGGGCGATTGGCACTGCCGCTGGAAAGTCTACGATGACGCGGGAAGCTGTGTACTCACAAAGTCTGGATTTATCTGCGCACGAAAGGCCATGAATTACCGCCAAGCTGTGGGCCATTTTTCCGCGCTGGCGAAAGGTGACAGATTACTTCGACCCCTTGGCCTGCGTCCGTTGGGCCATTCCACGATCCAGAAGGCTGTTCACAGAATCGGAGTGCGAGTGGGAATCAAAATAAATCCCTATTCCTTTCGGCATACGTTCGCGACACACCTGCTCGACAACGGAGCGGACTTGCGCGTCATCCAGGAATTGCTAGGACACCGCTCGATCAGAAGCACAGAAGTGTATACCCACGTCAGCAAAAAGCAGCTTCAACGAACATTTGATCAGTGTCACCCTCGGAAATAATCGGTCACCGTTCCTTGAAAGGTGTTCAATGGCAAGCGCGATCAAACACAAACCAAGGAAGTTGCGCTTCTTTCCGCCCTGGTTTCTTAATAAATCCACGATGAGGAAAATTGAGAGGTTGCTGCCTTATTACTACCACAAAAGATTTCGGTTCTACTTCGACTTATACGGATGTATTCGATGCAATCGCAAGAATGTTGTCTACGCTTGTAGCGGCCTTTGCACTGGGTGCCAAGTCACTATCAATAGTCGGCTGAAGACAACCGACAGAGCAATGAAACGACAATATGACGCTGGTCCGGGTCTCCCCTCGGCGGCTTTTCTGAAACGACTAACTACCGCGCGGGAATTGCTTAAGGATTTCAGAACTTCGACCCAAGCAGCCGAATCCAGAGTTATTCGACGGAAGAAACCCATATAAGTGAATGCAAGTCTCCTAGACTTTTCCTCGTAGGTCAGCCAACAGCTGTCGTGCGCTCTCCCGGCCACTAAGGAAGCGCTTTGCAGGTGCAGACTTCTTTCCTCCGTAGAGCTTTTTCATATCTTTGTCTACTTGGCGAAGCCTACTATCTACGAGGGGCAAGCAAGAGATACAGAGACCGCTGCAGCCATACAAGACCTGTTTGCGCTTGCAGTGGATACAGCCGTAACGGTCGAAATAAAGCCGGAATCTTTGGTGATATAACTTCGGCAACAATCGCTGGAACTGTTTGAAGACTTCCATCGAGACAAACCACGGCGGAAACAGGGCGTTCCGAATATCTGATTGCGACCTAAGTTTCCGCACGTTGCACCTCACGCTCTCGGATGGTATCTACGGAAAGTCTGATCTACCAACTCCTTGCTTACATGCGTATAAATCTGCGTACACCGGATGTCACGGTGTCCCAGAAACTGCTGAATTACACGAATGTCAGCTCCCTTGTCGAGGAAATGAGTTGCGAATGAATGGCGTAGACAGTAGGGAAAGACTTTTAAGCCGACTCGAACGCCTACTTGGCGGACTGTTCTATCAATCAAGGCGAGACTTATGGGATGCACGCCTTGAGGCCGGTGAATCCGATCACCACTGGCAAGTCGGGCGAAGTGAATTACCGCCTGAAGATATGTCAGATTTTCACTTGCCCTGACGAAGCCGCCACGGAATCCGGCGACTTTACCATTCTCATCAAAGATGCGCCAACGGCACCGCCATGCGCCGGATTTCGTTTGAACAGGCAGAATCTGTTGGAGAGGTCTGTTCTCGACGAAGAGATAACCGTTCCGTCTCCCACCAATATACCTACGGAGGCTATGGAGAACCCGCGGGGTGAAATTTACAAAACGGTCGCCAACTTTGCCTCTCACACGAATGCGACGACGCACGAAATCAATGTCCTCGATGCGCATTGAGCGCAGTTCACCTGCTCGGCATCCGGTGCCGTACAACGTCTCCAACACCGCACGTTCAAATCTAGTTCGCGTACCGGCAAACAGTCTGTTGACTTGTTCTCTTGTCAGCACCCTGGGAACTCTCGGCTCTAGCTGTCGTGGACGGATCATCCGTGGAGGGGTCCACGCGATAAGTCCGCCGAGGTTCAAGAAATCGAAAAAGATGCGGAGGGCATACAAAAGAGACCGCAGTGTTCGTGCAGAACGGCCTAGTTTCGCACGGTCGGCGATGAACTCCTGGACATCAAAATGGGTGGACTTCGTAAAGACCTTCGCGCCCAGAAAGTCCGAGTACTCTTTGACCGCCAGACAGTATTGGCTCCGCGTGCCCGCAGCGTACTTCTGAGCGACCAGCCATTTTGCATAACGACAGCCAAGGTCTACATTCAATTCGTTCGGGGGAGTCATCCTGGCCGGGGAGTAGACAACCATGCCAAGTGGGAGTCAATTGGAATAACTGTGAAAATCGGTGAATAAAATAGTTTACTCTACGATGACTTCAGTGTAGGGTTACGGATAACCGAAGGAGGTAGTACCGCAGTGTTAAACATAGCAAGCGCGAGGGATTCGGGGCAAGTACTGGCCGGGGGTAAGACTCACGCGCACCAGACCTCCGGTTTCGATGACTACCGTTTGAAGGAGCGTCGGATTCGTTGCGTCCCGAGATCAATCGCGACACACAGGTCTCCTTCGCCTGCTCCCTGGCGCAGGACGCTGGGGTAGCAGCCTATTGCACTTTCGAGTCTTGGACTTCGGAAGGTTTCCGAACTGGGAAAGCGAGATGCTTGGATCAAGAAGCCGCAAGAATCAGTGGCAGGAGGAACTCTTGCAGCCGAACGCTTTCCTGGGGCCCGAGGCTCTCGAACTGGATGCCCATGCAATCGGTCCCAACGATTCGAATCACTCGCGCGACCAAACGCATGAGCGACCTGCCGTCGCCTAGTTCCAGGTTGACTGTGGCAAGGGTACCCGATGGAAACGCGCGGCGCGATTGAACGAGCGCGCCGCCAAGGCTCAGGTCTAGGGTCGTCCCCTCAAGCCGGTCACTGCCCGCTTCCATCAAGACTCTGCAGCGCAGCCGAACACGGAAGAACCGCCGCCTTTCGCGCTCGATTGGACCTTCCGTAACACGGATCAACTTTAGTAGCTTATTGCGTTCAACCGGCTTGAAGAGAAAGAACTCAACGCCTGCTTCAAACGCCCGCCTCATAACCGTCCGTTCTTCTTCTCCGGTAATCAT
>DATLVJ010000011.1:0-2409 GCA_035577585.1 Candidatus Limnocylindrales bacterium | reverse complement strand
TGCAGCGGCAGGCAGTGATGCTGGCGTTCATCGATAACTTCAAGTTGCTGGGCGTGGTTTTCTTTGCGGTGATTCCGGTGCTGCTGATGCTCAAGAGGCCGAAGGGAAGAGCGGGAGCGGACGTGCCGGTGCACTGAGATTTTGCAAGGCGTGTGCGTGTTGTGGGCAGAAAGTTTTTGGGCGTGCGGGACGTGACAAGTTTGTATGAATGGGGGACCAGATGGCGACACAAGCGGCAGTGGTTGGTGCAGTCGGAGCAGGAACTGTTGAAGCGGGAGCTGCGTCTGGAAATGGGACGCCGTTCAACGAAGGCAAATTGATACGAGCCGGGCAGCGCGGCGATGCACAAGCGGTGGAAGTACTTTTTGAGCGTTATCACCGGCCGCTGTTTCAGACGGCGCTGCGCGTGCTGGGAAACGCGGAAGACGCGGAAGATGCGCTCCAAGACGGATTGCTATCGGCGTATCGGAATTTGAAGCGATTCGAAGGGCGGTCGCAATTTTCGACGTGGCTGACGCGCATCGTGATCAACGCGGCGTTGATGCGGAGGCGAAGCGCGAAGGCGCGGCCGGCGGTTTCGCTCGACGAACCACCGCGCGAGGATGAATTGCCGGTCGTGGAGCGTTTCGCGTCGAAGGGACCGAACCCGGAGCAGGTGTTTGCCGGGACGGAACTGCGCGAAATGATCAGCGCGAATCTGGATGAGCTTTCTCCGTTGCTGCGCACGGCGTTTGTGCTGCGCGAGGTCGAGGGTTACTCGACGGGAGAAGCGGCGAAGAAGCTTGGCGTGACGGAAAATACGTTGAAGGCGCGCCTATGGCGTGCGCGCCATCAGTTGGCCGAGCGTCTTGGGCGACGACTGCGAAGATTCAGCGAGGACGTCACGGGGAAGAATGGCGATGGAGCTGGAGCCGGCGCCGGGATGATGGGCGAAGGGGCTTGCAGCTACTGCTAACTCGCACAAAATAAGAGCGAATGGACTGGCCGGCGTGTTCTGCGCCGGCCGTTTTGTTGTACGCCGTGCATGTTCGGCAGCTAGCGGGTGCAAGTCCCGTCCCAACCTGATGGAGGTGAAGGGTAGCGAAGCGCAAGGGCGTCACCGTGAGGTGGGGTCTGAAGGAAGCGTGGAGCAAAGATACGGGCCGATGGACAAGAACTGGATTTGAGGCCTACGGCGTCGGACGAGCGAGCAACTGATCGCGAAGTCCGTATCCATCAAGGACGCTGGTGGTAAATCCGGCGGTCGCGTATCGAAAGCAGTCGAACTTATCGCGGGAGATCTGTGGCATGTCTCGGATTCGTGACTGAGCGTGAAGTAATTCACGCTGACCCTGCAGCAGAAGTCAGCAGCGGGCGTAGTACTCACGGAAGTGAGGAAGGCCCAAACAGCGAGAGCGAGTAGTAGAACGTCGAACTCACGGTGGCATGGCGCCAGCCAATCAGCTTCGGCTGAGTTTTGCAGGTTCAGAAGACGGTGAAGCCGAAACGGAAACCTGCAGAGCGGCGAAGCCCTGTGGCGAACGACGAATCGAACCTCACGGCCCGCAAGGGCTCAACTCGCTGAACCGCCGTATGCGGACCCGCATGTACGGTGGTGTGGCAGGGGAGGACGGGCGACCGTCCCCCCTATGCCGATTTTGTGCGAGGCTTGTTTGCTGGTGTGACGGCGTCGCGGATTATTTGTTTGCGGCGGCGGGCGCGTCGGTTTTGGCGGCTGCGTACAGGCCGAGGACGCGGAGATCACTGGTGGCGGCGCGAACTTCGCGGAGAGCGTCGTCGAGGCGCTCGGGTTTGTCTCCGTCGGCTTCGATTTCGAGGATGAATTGATAGGCCCAAGGCTGGCCGTGAATGGGGCGGCTTTCGATTTTGCGGAGATTGATGTTGTGGCGCGCAAAGGGTTCGAGAGCGGCGAGGAGCGCGCCGGGGCGATGCGCGAGCTGCATGGCGATGGACATTTTGCGGGCGTCGGCGGTGGTGGCGATGCCGTCGGCTTCGGAATCGCGACGAAGCAGGACGAAGCGGGTGAAATTTTCGGTGTTGTCCTGGATTTGTTCGGCGAGAATGACGCCGTGGTAGTAGTCGGCGGCGCGGCGGCTGGCGATGGCAGCGAATGTTTTGTCACCGCGCGCGAGGACTTCGCGGGCACTACCGGCGGTGTCTTCAGCGGGGACACGCTTGTAGTTTTGGTGCTGCGAGAAAAAGCGTTCGCATTGGGCGAGCGCCATGGGATGCGAGGCAACGGTTTTGATTGAGGCGAGATCGGCACCGGGAACGGCGATCAGATTCATTTCGATTGGGAGAATTGTTTCGGCGGTGATGGTGAGCGCGTTTTCGAGCATGAGATCGTAGACGCGGACAACCGAGCCGGCGAGAGAATTTTCGACGGGGACAAGAAGCGCATCGGCGGCG
>DATLVJ010000010.1:0-18690 GCA_035577585.1 Candidatus Limnocylindrales bacterium | reverse complement strand
CGGTAAGTTTCGCGGACCACTGGCGGAGCGCTGAGATATCGTCGAGGATCCACAGGCCTCTGCCAAACGTGGAGGCCACAAGGTCCGCGCCGTGAATGGCAAGATCGGTGACGTTGGCCGTGGGCAAATTCAGCTGCAGCGGCTGCCAGTGATCCCCGGAATCGAACGAAACGTAGACCGCGTTGGTTGTGCCGGCAAACAATAGCCCTTTGCGGCCGGGATCTTCCCGAATGGTGCGGGCCATTCCCGCCTCCGGCAGACCAGTAACGATTTTCTCCCAAGTCTTCCCCGCGTCGCGCGTGCGATAAAAGTACGGATGCACGTCGCGTGGCGCGTATAGCGTGGAAAATGTGCCGTGCGAAGCGAAGACCGCGGCATACGCGGTGTTGCCATCGTGCGGCGATGCTTCGATGCAATTGATGTAGGGATGCTCCGGAAGATTTGCCGGCGTGACATCGGCCCACGTTGCGCCATCGCGCGTTGTGTGAGCCAGCCCGGTGGTCGAGCCCACCCAGATTAGATTGGCATCGAGAGGCGACGGGGCGATTGTCTGAATCGCTCCACGCGGAGCGCTTTGCGCGTCATCGTCGTCATCGTCATCCGCGTCTCCCCAAAGTGAAAACTCGTTGGCGTCTTTCGCAAGCCTGTGCCCATTCCCCGTCGGCTTCGCTCCGCTGGGCGGCTCGGGAGTCTTGCTAGTCAGGTCGCCGCTGATCTCTTTCCAGGTATTTCCTCCGTCGGTGGTCTTCAACAGAAACTGTGTGCCGTAATAAAGCGCCTGCGAATCCTTGGGAGAAAAGATCAACGGCGTTTCCCATGTCACTCGATACCCGGCGGGTGGTAGATAAATCGTGGCCACTTGTCCCGTGGTGCGATTCAGGCGCAACACCACGCCGTACCAGCCGATGGAAAAAACATTATTTGCGTCGAGTGGATCTGGCGCAATGAACGCGCTTTCGAACGAGCCGGTGGGAAACCAGTCCCGATAGGTGATCAGGCCGTAGTCGCTGCGATTGGGAACGGAGACGGAGCCCGAATCCTGTTGCGATGCGTAAAGACGATACGGAAACGACCGATCGGTGGACACTCTATAAAATTGCCCTGTCGGTTGGTTGTACCAGGTGCTCCAGATTTTTCCGCCGTCCAGCGTGACCACTGCGCCCTGGTCCGTTCCCATCAAGATGCGGCTGCTGTCCTCAGGCGCAATCCACAGGACGTGATCGTCCTCCCCGCTGGGCGTTCCCTTCCACGCGGCAAAGGTGCGGCCACCATCCGTGGACTTATACGTCGAAGTCTGCATCACGTATACGACCTCGGAATTTTTTGGATCGGAATACACACGCCCAAAATAATCGTCGCCGAACACGCGCGGATCCTGCGTGCTCTGCTGCCAACTTTCGCCGCCGTCGTCGGAGCGGAATAGCCCCTGATGCGTCAGCGAGAAAACACGCTTGCCGCCAAGGCCCGCGGCCACCGCCAGGCCAACTCGGCCACGGTGCGCGGGCGGCAATCCCTTTTCTCCGGCTGGTGCCCAGGTTTCGCCCGCATCGGATGATTTGATGATGACCGTGTCCGCTTCCGGTTGTTCCGGAGCTTTCTCCTCAGCCGTCTTTTCCTTTGGAGGTTGCGGAATTCGCCGGACGGCCGCGTAAATCACGCGGGAATTATTCGGATCGAAACAAAGTTCCGTGGGGCTGTGCCGCTCATCCTTGAAAAACACTTTGCGCCAGGACTTGCCGCCATCCACCGTTTTGTAGATGCCGCGGTAATCGCTCGGCATGATATCGCCCACCGCGGCGACATAAACAATGTTGGCGTCCTTGGGATCCACAAGGATGGAGGGAATCGTGCGCGATTCGCGTATACCGATATTCGTCCACGTGGCGCCCGCATCTGTGGATTTCCAGACGCCGTTTCCGGGAGACTGCTCGCCCGTCGCCACATAAATGACGTTGGGATTCGAAGGCGCGACCACCAGGTCGCCGATCGAAGCGACATGCGCCTCGTCGAAAATCGGAACCCAGGTAACGCCGCCGTTGTTCGTCTTCCAGACCCCGCCGCCGGGCGTGCCCATGTAATACGTATTCGGATCGCCCGCGATCCCCGCAACGGCGGTCACGCGCCCGCCGCGATGCGGTCCGATCAGCCGCCAGGAGAGCCCTTTCATCTGGTCCGCGGACAATTCCTGTGCGGCAGAATGCGTACCGCAAAAGATCGAAACAATCGCGCAAAGTAAAACAGAAAACCTGCAGGCATAGCGAATGAAGCGAGCGGTGGATGAGGTCAAGACGGCGTCTCCTGGGAAAAGGGAGTGTACCATGCACGGGATGCTGCCGCAGAACTGACCGGGGAGAAAAAACCAATCTTCAAGCAGGTCTCGGAGCTTGTCGGATATCTTCCCCGGTTCTGCCCGCACTCCGGAGGGTCTGAGACGCGGGCAGGCGCCGCAATCGAGAGGGCTAGAGCTCGCGAAGCGCCACGGCTACCGGACGGATCGAGGCACGAATCGCAGGAAGCAGTCCGCCCAGGACGCCCATCACCAGCGCGAAGAGAATCCCCATCAGCAGCAGGTCTAACGTAATCTTGAACGCAAACGCCAGGTTCGAAAACGTCTGGAAGTTCATCGTGCTGGTGGTCAAGCCGTTCAGCGGAAGCACCGCAAGACAGCCAAGGATCCCGCCGACGATGGAAATAAGTAGCGCTTCAAATAAGAAGGAAAGCAGAACGTTTAAAGTGGAGAAGCCCAACGCCCGCATGGTGGCAATTTCGCGGCCGCGCTCGGCGACCGCGGAATACATCGTATTCAGCGCGCCAAATACGGCTCCAACGGCCATGATGAGCGCGACGATGCCGCCCAGCACCGTGATCAGACGCGTCATCACGGTAGATTGCTTCGCGTAATAATCGATTTCCCGGGTCGCATCGACGGTCAGCCGCGGATCTGAGGTCACCGAGTCCTTGAACTGTTGAAACGCAGCGGGAGAAGTGAGATGCACGGTTGCCGACTGGAAAATGTTCGGAGGGCGCTGCAGCACCTGGCTCAGTATTTTCGCATCACACCACACTTCCGAATCGAATGATGAGCCGCCCGCATCAAACACTCCCACCACTTGCCAGTGGCCCCCGCCCATGTTCACCGTGTCGCCGAGTTTCAGCCCCGCATAGGTATTTGTCGCGTTCTTGCCCACGATCAACTGCGAAAGTCCTGCTTGAAACATCTGCCCTTGCGCGATTTTGACGAAGGTGCGGATCTGCATGACGTTCGGCGAGACGCCGCGGACCTGCACATTGGCATCGGTGCCTGTGCTGATCAAAGGAATCGGCACCACGCCCACCACTTCCTGCGTAACCAGCGGGCCGGAGGCATCGTGCGCGACTCCGGGCGCATCCTGAACGATCCGAATCGAATCAAGCGTTATGCCGCCCAGCATTTCGGAGGCGGAGCCCGCACGCATGACCAGAACATTTCCGGCGGAACCCGAGGCGACCAGCGTGGACTTAAATCCCTTCGCCAGTGAGAGCATCGCCACAAATACGCCGACCGTGCCCGCGATTCCAAGCACCGCTACGATCGTGGATGTCCACCGCGCGCGGATGCTGCGGAAATTGTAGGAGACCGGCACGGTGTTAAACAGCGGCGCAACCAGTCCCACCAGGATCGTCAACCCCAGCAGGAAAACAAACACTGCTGCTAGCGTGACCACAAATCCGAAAAATAATTTGGGCAGCATTCCTAGACTCTCCTGAGGGCGTTCACGACGCGCAACCGCATGGCGCTGACGCCCGGAATTACGCCGCTCGCAAATCCCACGACGATGGCAAGCGCCAGTCCAGACACCAGCATGGAAGGCGCAAGCACGATGCTGGGCAAAAGCCCGGTCAATGCTTTGCCCAGCGCCGGGACGACAACCAAAGCGCCCAGGATGCCGAGCAAGCCGCCGAATAGCGCAATCGCAAGCGCCTCGGCCAGCACAAAAAATAAAACCGCGCGGTCCGAGAACCCAATGGCTTTGAATACTGCAAGCTCCGAGGTGCGCTCGCGAACGGAGATGGCCATCGTGTTGCCGGTAACAAGAAGGAGCGTGAAAAAGACCACTGATCCAATGCTAACGATCAGAAACTGAATGTTGCCGAACTGCTTGACCCAATTGGCGGCAAATGCGGATTCCGTCTCGGTCTTGGTTTCGTTGGGAGAGTTGGCAAACTCCGCGTCAATGGCCTTTGCGACTCGCGGTGAGTCATCGGGATTGTCAACCCGCAGTACATACCATCCGATCTGGCCTTTCACCCGGTCCGGAACCTTTTCCTCGAAATAGTCCCACTGAAACCAGAATTGCGTTTCGTCATCCTGTGGACGCTTGCCGTGGTAAATGCCGGCCAGATTGAACTCCCAGGAGCCGCCTCCGTAAAGGGTTGTCTTGATGGGAATTCGATCGCCAATTTTCCAACCGAACCGCTCCGCCGTTTTGGCGCCGGCAATCGCCCCCTGGCGGTCCTTCAGAAAGTTGGCCCACTGGTCATCCGGCACGATCATCTCCGGAAACACTTCGCGCTGGGATTGCGGATCGATCACGAATTGCGGAAAGAAATTCTTTTCGTCGATGTAAGTGCCGCCAAACCAGTTGTTGTGAGTGATCACTTTCACGCCCGGAATGCGCAGGATCTTGTCGCGGTAGGAAAGCGGAATCAGGTTGATAATGGACGTCCGGTTGATCACCACCAGCCGGTCCGCCCCGGCAACGTCCGCTCCGCGGTTAAAGGCGTCCCGCACAACGGCAAGGAAGACAAACAGGAACATAGCAACGGCAAACGATCCGATCGTCAGCAACAGGCGGACCTTTTTACGGAAGAGATTCGCAAGGATGATTCGTGAAAATTTCATGCCGCACCACCCGCCGTCGTCAACTGCGGCTGCTTCCGCCCCTCCACAAGCACGCCCTTTTCCAGGTGCAGCGTGGTATTGGCGCGCGAAGCGACAACCGGGTCGTGCGTCACCATCAGCACGGTTTTGGAATGCTTACCCACAAGCTCTTCAATCAAGGCCATGATTTCGTCGGCACTCTTGCGATCCAAGTCGCCGGTCGGCTCGTCGCACAAAAGAAAGGTCGGGTCGGAGACAACCGCGCGAGCGATGGTCACGCGCTGTTCCTGTCCTCCGGACAGCTGCCGGGGAAAGTGATTCATGCGGTCGGCGAGCCCGACGACGGAAAGCGCGGTCTCCACATGTTCGCGGCGCTCGGCTTTCGAAAGCTTGGTAAGCAGCAGCGGCAGCTCCACGTTCTGAAACGCCGTCAGCACCGGAATCAGGTTGTACATCTGGAAGATAAATCCAACGTGCCTCGCGCGCCATTCCGTAAGCCGGCCTGCCGACATGTTGGTGATTTCGTCCCCGGCCACCGTGATGCTGCCGCGGGTCGGAACGTCCAGCCCTCCCAACAAATTCAGCAGCGTAGTTTTGCCTGAGCCGCTCGGCCCCATGAAGGCGATGAACTCGCCCTTCTCCACGTCGAGATTCAATCCTTGGAGCACGTGAATCTCTTCGCCACCGCGGCGATACGTCTTGTCGAGGTCGCGAACCTGAATCAAGCTGGAGTTACCGCCACTTCCGTCAACTTTCACCATGGGAACACTCCTATTTTTTAATCTCCACCGACTGGCCATCGCGAAGGGATTCCGGACCCTTCACCACAACGACCGAGTCCGGCTGCAGCCCTGCAAGAATCTCGACATCCGTGCCGCGAACCGCACCCAGCGAAACTGCCCGGCGCTCAACGCTGTCGCCTTTCACCACGAATACGAACTTGGACGAGTTGTCCTGGTGGATGGCAGCTTGCGGCACCAGCGCCACCACGGGGACTCCCGCCTCTGATTTATCCGCCGCCGCTTTGGGTTTTTCTTCCTCAAGAAACGTCACCTTCACGCCCATGTCCGGCAAAATCCGCGGCTGCGTGGCCGGATCGATCAGGTGAACGTGGCTGTCGTCCGTAAACGAGATGCGCACTTTCACGGTGGCTTTCTGCCGGTCGGCCGTCGGAATCACCGTCCTCACCTTGGCGGGAATATTCCAGTCCGGATAAGCATCCAGAATCGCGGTCACCGGTTGATTGGTCTGGACTTTCGCGATGTACGATTCGCTGACGTCCACCTCAATCTCGTTCGAGTGCAGGTCCACGATGGTGGCGATGCCGGTGCGCGTAAACCCGCCTCCCGCTGAAACGGGCGAAACCATTTCGCCGACCTGCGCGTCCTTGGACACCACGATCCCCGCATACGGCGCGCGGATGGTGCAGTTGTCTACAGACTGTTGCTGCTCGCGAATTCGCGCCTCGGAAGCCGCAACCTGTTGTTTCGCCAGATTGATTTTGGCCCGCAAGCTGTCCGCGGTCGTCAGCGCTGAATCGAGGGCTTGTTGCGTCTGCACTCCCTCTTTCACAAGCTGCTGCGTCCGGCGCAGTTCAATTTCCGCGTTGCGCAGCTGCACTTCGAAATCCGCAATCGCCGCCTGGGCGGAGTCCCGGTCCGCCTTTATCGAATCCAGGGCGCGACGCGCATCGGAATCATCCAGCGTCGCCAGCAACTGCCCTTCGGTAACCCGCGTTCCCTCATCAAACATCACGCTGGTAACCCGGCCGGTGATTTTCGCGGCAATCGTCGCGCGCCGCCGCGGCGTGATGTAGCCGCTGGCGTTCAACACCCCCGCGGGGCCGTTCGCCGGCTTGCGAGCGGGCGCCACCTCGACCTCAGCCTTGCGATCCCGGAAAGCCATCGCAGCTCCGGCAACCAGCACAAGTCCCAGCACGCCGAAAATCAGCCAGAGCCAGCGCCGGCTGGACCTGGCGGCATTGCGCTTGGTATCGCTGATGCGCAGCGAGCCCAGGTCGGGCTTCAGCGGTTTCGGTATCGTCGCCATGCGGCGGCATCTCCTTGGATTGGGCAGGGCACTGAAGACGTGATACGCGCCTGGTGGCCCATATATTTCACGAGAGGAAGCAGGGATTGTTGCTCCTGGTATTTTAACGGGTAGCAGCCGGTTTGGGGAGAAGAATGAAGGGGGAAAATCAGGGCCGGAAGCCGTGATAAAAGAACCGGCCAAGACCGATTGTGAATATAAAGTTACCGAAAATCGCGTGGTCCAGGCAGGCAAGGAGAAACGATCCCGAAGTTTGATAAGTGACCGAGAAAAGAAGCCCTCCAATCGCGCAGAGTCCCACGGCCACCCAGTTCCCGAATATAATGTGCACGAATCCGAACGCCATTGCGCTGGCGACCATCATCCCCCAACCGCGGCCAAACAACCGTTCGTACCGATGAAAGAAAAACGCTCGGTAGAGCAATTCCTGCGGGTAAACCGAAACAAGTGGATAGAGAAGAAAAATTAGAACCCAAATGCGGGGCGAGCTCCGAATCAGGGAAAAAAGCAGTTGCGGCGCCAGCAGGTAGACCGCCATTCCCAGGCCCACAAGGCAAACCGCATCGCGAATCAGGATCTTGCTGAGAAATGCCCCGGCGTTTCCCCACGAGGCCAATTGCGAGACGTTGAATGCGGGGTCACGCCAGAGCAGAAGGAACGCCAGCAACGCGATGAAAAGCAGGTATGGAATCGGCAGATTTGGAATCCAGCGGTTGTAGACGAGCAAGGGGAAGATTACAAATACTGCCGCGAATTCCATCGCGAGAAAAACTGATCGAAGCATGGGTAACCACCGGCCGGCGAAATCAGGAATCCTTGTGTTCGGCAACGGGAATTGGATGCGGGGAATCCTGGTTTCGCAATGTATTGCGCAAACTGTTCACTGCCCCCTGGGCTCGGTGCACCTGTTTCTGAATAATCTGGGCGCTTTCCCGATCCGGCGGGGAGAGCGACGGAATGTCGGTCAGCAGTTCCGAATACCCGAGAATCGCCGTAAGGGGATTGCTGATTTCGTGCGTGGCGCCGGCAGCGAGCCGCCCCAGTGCCGCCAGCTTTTGGGAATGGGTCACCCGCGCCTGTACGTTTTTCAGATTCTCCAACGAAGCCTGCGACAGGCTCACCATGCGCCGAAGTTCCCTGGCAAGCAGGGTCAGCTTCCAGAAAACCAGTCCGCTGAGCAGCAACATCGCCCCAAACACCAGCCGGAGCCTGAACGCCGCCACCTGCTCTGGCACATGCTTTTCGAACGAGCCGAACAACGCGATGACCGGCAGGGAAAGGATGGCAACCATCGCGATCCGCGCGGTCCACAAACTCTGGTTGATCTCGCGATTCGGAGCTTTGTCTTCTTCGGGCTGCAAGGATGGCCCAAATGTGGCTACTACCGTGACCAGAAGCAAGGAAAGCAGGAAGGGCGTGTCGAAAAATCCTCCGGAATAATAAATACCGCGATCAATAGCCACGCTCTGCAGCAGATTCGCCGTGGCGATCAGGATGAATAAACAGATGAAGCTGCCGTAAAAAGTGCGCCACAAACCCTTGCTCCGATTCCAGACCACTGCCAATCCGATGATGATCATCAGGTGTTGAATTAGGGTCAGCAGATAATAGGCCGGATTGTATTTGCTGAAATCCTGGACGGCGCTTTGCCAGGGCAATGCAAAATAGCCGTACAAAGCGAGCCACCAGAATGTAAGCAACGCAAAGTCCAGGTGCCGGAGTCGCATGTCGCGCCCCGCGGATGCGGAATGCGGCCGCAACACAAATGCTGAAAGAAAGAAAACATGCGCCAGCAGAAAGAGCGTATCCCCGATAACCGGGCTGGGCGTGGAATACCGCCGCAGCGAATCGTAGTAAAACCAATATGCTTGCGAAAGCAGCATCTGGAATAATCCCGCGGCCATCAGCTTCCAGAAGAGCGGCAGCACCGCGCGATGGAAGCGGAAATTCTCCCGCACCGCCAGGATAGCCACTACCAGCAATACGCAGGGCAGCGCATCTCCGAACATGGTCAACACGAACGATGGTGTGAAGGACGCCGCAACCCCAAGGTGCGCCAAAAAAATCGCAATCGAAATTCCCAGAAGGAGTTTCTGGCGAGATTGAATACTCATCCTGCCCGCTCCGCAACAACAGCCGCGCGAATCCCGGAATCCGTCGATTCCACCACAGCCGCGGGGACAAAAATCGTGAAGTATGCCCCGCCCTCCAATCGGTTCCCGCAGGTGATGTCCCCCTCATGCTGCCGAATGATTCCGTAACACGTGCTTAACCCAAGACCCGTTCCCTTCCCCACGGGCTTGGTGGTGAAAAATGGTTCGAATGCGCGTTCCGGATGCAATAGACCCGGACCGGTATCCGCAAACTGGATGCACACCTGTGGGTCGCACGGACGAATTGAAATCGCCAGCTCACCGCCACCCGATTCTTCCATCGCATCCATGGCATTTGAAATAATTTGAAGAAAAACGTGGAGCAACTGGCTCGAATCGGCCAGTACCGGCGGCGACGCTGGGTCCGCCTCCAACTTCACACGAACATTCGTGTGTCTGTCGATCCGGCTCAAATGAAGCGCGTTTTCCAGTAGAGGCTTTACATCCACTGGGGCTAGTTCCAGCGGGGTTTCCTGAGCGAAACGCATCATATTTTCGACGAGCGAATCTGTCCTCTCGGCGTATTGGCCAATCTTTCCGGCAAGCGAGTTGCTGCGGGATTCCGCATGCGAGCGCGAGGTGATCACCGAAACCTGCTCCCGTATGATGGTCATCGCTTTTCGAATCTGTTCAGCCACGCTTGCCACCAGTTCGCCCAGCGAAGTCAGCTTGTCCCCTTGCACAAGGTGATCCTTGAACCGCTCGATGCTCGAGTATGTACTCGAGAGGTGCCGAAGCGAGCCGAACAGGTTGGCGCTCAGAAAATCCTGCTTGATGGAGAGCAGCAAAGTCAGCAGAAAAATAGTAAGCAAAGTGATGTCTAGGCGAAAAGAAAACAGCTTGTCGTGAGGTGCATACGTCGTCAGTAGCCACAAGCCGATCGCTGGTGTCGAGAGTGTCACCAGCATCGCCAGATGCGAGGAAAGAAAATTGAATCGCCCAGGTGGCCTCTGCCGCGTGTCCTCGCGCGCCGCCGTTGCCGATGCGTTTTGCAGAAGTGGGCGGCCTACGAGGCAAACGCAGACAAAACCTCCCATTGCCGCGAACAACGGTACGTCGTAGAAAGATCCCGAGTAGTAGGCGCCAGTATCGATCGCCACATTGATCAGATCGCAGGCCAGCGCATGAGCTGCCGCAGAGAGAAACAGGATGCGATACACCCGACGCCATTCCCCGCGTTCCCGGAAAAACGCCACCCCCGCGGCGATCGCGAATAGCTGGTTTCCTATCGAGTCCGCCACGTTGAAATTGTGGTTGTAGATCCCCAGATCGCCCGGCAGCATCCGATACGCGAATACAAAAAAGGCAAATAAATAAAGCGAATAGAGAATCAGGATGGAAAGATCCAGCAGTCCAAAGGAACGGAACCGCGAATCATGCGCCTTTTGGGGCTCCAACACGGACCCCGCGATCAGGGGCACCAGGCCCAGGAATAGAAAAATGTCCCCGAGGGGTACATCCGGTACCGCCAGGTGGAAAAACAATTCATGCGTGGACCAGATCAGCAGGCTGGTCAGCCACATGACAGCGCCCATGAAAAGCAGGAACCAGAAAGCGCGTACCTGGGCCTGGCTCCGAAGCATGTTCTGCAGCGCAAGGAACGTAAATGCCACTACCAGCCCAGCCTCTAGCAGATCCCCAAATAGGGCAAGCTGAAACCCTTTCGGGAGCGCTCCTGCCGCCACACACGACAGGAGAACCGCAATTGCTGTGACCGCATATCCGAAAAACAGCAGACGCCGTGAGTGCCGTGCCTGTTCGGCCGGAAGATTTGACGAGTTGGGGCCAGATTTCATGCTTAATCGGCGAGTCAGTCGCTTCAGCTGTTCATAGCGTTCTAGTAGTCGCGGCCCGGGCGAAACTGCGACCTAAAGGGTAATGAGTGAGCCCAATGCCCGCATTCCTTATTTTTTGCCACTTCTGGCCTGCCTAGACCGGAATTCTTGGCTCATGTGTGTCGAAGGTTAAGCAGTACCCCACCAGACACATGGCACTTTGGATTTGTCTCTGGCTTCGAAAGGCGTAAACACCTCCAAGGCCTGAATCGGACTTAACTAGTCCTGTTTCCAAAGATTTTTGAAACACTTTACGCCCCGCGTACATCGAAGCCGTGTTACTTTACAGGCCCCTAGGGTTAGGACTTGACAGAACGCTTCGGAAGAAATATGAAGAGGGGGCCGCGTACTATTTCCTCACACCTTACGGAGGGTCCTGATGGACGCTTCTCGCCGTGACTTCCTGAAAATTGCGACAGTCGGGGGTACAGCCGCAGCCGTTTTTGGCTTCGATCTGAAGCCAGCCTACGCGGAGCTTCGCACCCTCAAGATCGGCCGCGCCAGCGAAACCCGCTCCACTTGTCCTTATTGCGCGGTGGGTTGCGGCACCATCATCTACACCCTAGGCGACCGCGCCAAGAATGTCACCGCACAGGTCGTCCATGTCGAGGGAGACCCCGATCATCCGACTAACCGCGGCACGCTTTGCCCCAAAGGTTCATCGCTCCAACAGGAAATTATGAACGACAGGCGGCTGCTGAAACCGCAAGTTCGCCGGCCGGGCGCCACTGATTGGCAGGACATTTCCTGGGACGACGCCATCAACGAAATCGCCGCTCGCATTAAGAAGACCCGCGACGAAAGCTTCATTGAAAAGGACGCTGCGGGACACACCGTCAACCGGCTGGAATCCCTCGCGTTCATCGGCGGCTGCACTGACACCAACGAATTCAACTATCTAGTCGTGAAAACGATGCGCGCCCTGGGGGTCGTGCATCTGGAAAACCAGGCCAGGGTTTGACACGGCCCCACGGTCTCAAGTTTGGGACCAACGTTCGGCCGGGGCGCGATGACCAATGGCTGGGTCGATATGAAGAATACCGACATGATGCTCATCATGGGCGGTAATCCTGCGGAGAATCATCCCTGCGGCTTCAAGTGGCCCGTCGAAGCCAAACGCACCCGCAACGCAAAGATGATCGTCGTGGATCCGCGTTTCACACGCACCGCCGCGGTCGCCGACATGTTCTGCCAGATACGCGCCGGGTCGGATATCGCCTTCCTTGGTGGCCTGATTCATTACGCGATTGAAAACAATCGAATCGCAAAAGATTACCTCGTCCATTACACGAATGCCGGCTTCATCGTCGACAAGGATTTCAAGCTTCCGGACGTCGACGGCTTGTTCTCCGGTTTTGATTCCGAGAAACAGACTTACAACCGCGCGAGCTGGAATTATCAGGGGCCTGGCGGAAAATCTCCTGCCCCTCCTGAGGCAAAACCGGGAATGCCGCCTCCTCTTCCTCCATTGCCGGGGACAGTCGACTTCGATCCGTCTTTGCAGAACCCGAACTGCGTCTTCCAACTGCTGAAAAAGCAGTATTCCCGCTACACCCCCGAGATGGTCGAACGCATCACCGGCATCCCCAAGGATCAATTCCTGAAAGCCGCTGACCTCTACACTTCGGTTCGCAAAGACGGCGACATGAAGAAGGTCAGCACCATCATCTATGCCGTCGGCTGGACCCATCACTCCTTTGGCACCCAGATTATCCGTACGGCTGCAATTGTGCAGTTGTTGCTGGGTAATGTCGGGCGCGCCGGCGGCGGCGTCAACGCACTCCGCGGCCACTCCAACATCCAGGGCGCCACGGACATGGCGGGCCTTTTCGACAGCATGCCCGGCTATCTGAAGGTCCCAACGCCCGCGGACGCTTCCTTTGCCGATTGGATGAAGCGCATCACGCCCACAGCCTCGAAACCGGCCGCGTGGGATTCGTTCAATTATTACGGCAACACCCCGAAATTCGCGGTTAGCTTGCTCAAAGCCTTCTACGGCGACGCGGCCACAAAGCAAAACGGCTGGGCGTTCGATTATCTGCCCAAGGTGGATCGTAATTACTCTTGGGTGCAGATGTGGGACGACATGTACCGCGGGACCCTGAAAGGCATGCTTGCCTTCGGTATGAACGGCGTAGCCATTGGCCCCAATTCCAAGAAAAACATCGACGCTCTGAAAAAAGCCGAATTCCTCGTCGTCGGTGAAATCTATCCGAACGAGACCAGCGATTTCTGGCGTGCTCCTGGAATTTCCACCGACGAGATGAAGCAGATCCAGACCACCGTATACAACTTGCCCTGCGCGGGATTTGCCGAAAAAGACGGTTCCATGACCAATTCCGCCCGCTGGGTGCTTTGGAAGAATACTGCCGTCCCGACACCCGGAGATGCCCGGCTCGACCACGCCATCTTGGCGCAGATTTTCCTCAAGGTTCGTGAGCTCTACAAAAAAGAAGGCGGCAAGTTCCCCGATCCAATTCTGAACCTCACTTGGAATTACAGCACTCCCTCCAGTCCGCCGTTGGCCGAAGTATTGAAAGAGATCAACGGCAAGGCTCTGGCCGACTTGGAAGATCCCGCCACAAAGCAGCAGATCAAGGCTGGACAGCAGGTTCCTGGTTTTGCTTGGTTGAAAGACGACGGCACAACACTGTGCGGCAACTGGATTTATTCCGGCTCCTTCACCGAAGCGGGCAATCAATCCGCTCGGCGCGATCCCAGCGATCCTTCCGGCATGGGTGTGCATCCGGGGTGGGGTTGGTCCTGGCCCGCCAACCGGCGCGTCCTCTACAATCGCGCATCCTGCGACGTGGACGGCAAGCCCTGGGATCCATCACGCAAACAAGTCTGGTGGAGCGAAGCAACCCAAAAGTGGGTTGGCAACGATGTGCCCGACTTCAAGGCGGATTCCAAGCCAAAGGATCACATGGGTCCCTTCATCATGAATCCCGAGGGCGTCGGCCGGCTTTTTGGCCCGCTCGCGGCCTTCGCGGATGGTCCGTTCCCGGAATTCTACGAACCCACGGAGAGTCCCATCGACAACCCGCTGCATCCGCAGCAGACCCACAATCCCGTGGCCAAGCGGTTCAAAACCCCTGAGGACAAATACGCTACTCCGAAAGACGGCTACACTATCGTCTGCACTACCTACCGCATGACCGAGCATTATCACTACTGGACGAAAAACAACCCGATGAACGTGCAGCTCATACCCGAACCGTTCATTGAAATTCCCGCTGAACTGGCGAACGACATCGGGGTCCGCGGCGGGGAAAAAATAAAAGTCTCCAGCATACGCGGCGAGTATATCGCCAAGGCCATGGTCACCAAACGGATCAAGCCGATGATGATCGATGGCAAAAAGGTCTATCAGATTGGCTTCCAGATTCACCAGGGCTTCCGCGGAATTGCCGAGGACGAAGGTAAGGACGCCAGGACGCTCGCGAATACTCTCACGCCAACCGTCTATGATCCCAACGCCTACACACCAGAATTCAAGGGCTTTCTGGTGAAGGTCGAGAGAGCGTAGGAGAGCCGACATGAGCCAAGCCACACTACGCATTCAGAAAATTTCCGGCCATGCTGGCACCGTCCCCGGCGAAGACACCCAGCGCGAGTTCACCGTCTGCAAACTCGTCGACACCACCACCTGCATCGGCTGCAAGGCCTGCGAAGTGGCCTGCGTCGAGTGGAACGACATGCCCTTCTCGCAAACCACCTTCGACAATACCTACCAGACGATGTCGGACACCCGGTGGAATTACTGGAACCTGATCCTCTTCAACGAGCACGAGCGCGAAGACGGCACATTGCAGTGGCTGATGCGTAAGCACCAGTGCATGCACTGCGCCGAACCGGGATGCCTGGAAGCTTGCCCCGCCGACGGCGCCATCGTCCAATACACCAACGGCGTTGTGGACTTCCAGCAGGATCACTGCATCGGCTGCGGCTATTGCGTCACCGGCTGCCCCTTCAACATTCCAAAGTTCAACAGCGTCACCAAGCGCATGTACAAATGCTCCCTCTGCACGGATCGCGTCAGCCAGGGGCTCGAGCCTGCTTGCATCAAGTCCTGCCCCACTGGCTGCTTGCACTTCGGCACCAAGGACGACATGAAGTTCCTCGCCGAAAAGCGCGCCAAGCAGCTCCGCGATCACTACGGCTACGACAACGCCGGCGTTTACGATCCCCCGGGTGTCGGCGGCACGGGCGTGATTTACGTCCTCCACGATGCCACCAAGCCAGAACTCTACGGCGGCCTGCCGAGCAACCCCACCATTCCGTTGGCAGTGAAGTTCTGGAAGCATCCGCTGAAGTGGCTGGGCAACTTGGCGCTGGTCGGTGGCTTGGTCGGTTTGTTCGCTCACTATCTGAGATTCGGCCCCAAGTCACGCGAGGAATCGGACATGCCTCCCAGGGAAGGAGATTAACCGTGAGCCATCAGGATCAGTTGATTCCTCACGACCATGTACTCCGCTACGAGTTCAATGAGCGCATGAATCATTGGGTCGCCGCTGGCTCATTCATCTACTTGATGCTCACGGGGCTCGCCTTTTGGTCGCCCTGGCTCTTCTGGATCGCCTCGGCGCTCGGCGGCGCAGAGCTTTCGCGGATGCTTCATCCCTGGATCGGCTTAGTCTTCTTTGTCTCGGTCTGCTATATGTACGCTCTCTGGTCCGGCCAGATGAAGCATGATCCTGTTGACGCACAGTGGTGGAAGTCGCTCCCCCATTACATCCGCAACGAAGACGACAAAATGCCTCCCGCCGGCCGCTACAACGCCGGGCAAAAGCTTCTTTTTTGGAGCTTCTTCCTCGGCGGCATTGTGCTCCTCGCCTCGGGACTCGTGCTGTGGTTCACGGAGTCGATTCCATGGGCCTGGCGCTGGCTGCGGTATCTCTCGGTCGTTCTGCACGCCGGAACGGCACTGCTGATGATCGGAAACCTCATGATCCACGTCTACATGGGCGTTTTCGCGGAGCGCGGCGCGTTCGGCAGCGTCATCCGCGGTGACGTCTCCCTGGCATTCGCCAAGCGTTATCACCCCGGGTGGTATCAAGAGATCATCCGGAAATCTGACCGTTCGAAATGACCATTCTGGCGGCCGGGAATGTGAATTATCGCGCGCGAACCGAGCGCGCTTCGTTCCTGGCCGAGCGGCACCCGTTCGCGCATCAGGTCCTCTCCTTCTACGGCGCCATCGCAAAATTTCAGAAGGAATTTTACGAGGCCCTTCCCAAAAACTGGGGCAAGAAACCTGTGGTTCCCCCGGGCGGCGATCTGCGTTCGGAACTCAATCTCTCCGCTTTGCTCGAGCCTTTTGCTGAATTTCTCCATGTGATCGAACAGCATGCCCCGGATGTGCTTGTCGATCAGGCCCGGAACCTCAAGTCAAAGGGCCACGCGCGACAAGCGGAAATCCTCAACGAGTTCTGGAAGACCGGCTTGCTCGAAACCCATCTTCCGGTCGCCGGGCCTTCCGAACCTCCGCTTGTGAATCCCTTCGAAGACTTCTTCGCCAGAGCGGTCTTACAGCCGTATGCCGATTTCATCAGTGGCGCCATGCTCCCTCCCACCCCGCTGATGACCGTCTGCCGCTGCCCGCGCTGCAATGCCCTTCCCTTGCTCGGCGTGTTGCGCCAGGAAGGCGACGGCGGCAAACGCTTTCTGGTTTGTTCCTTCTGTTCGCTCGAATGGGAATTCCGGCGCATCCTCTGCGCCAATTGCGGCGAGGCGAACGAAAAACAACTCCCGGTCTTTGCCGCGGAACAGTTCCCCCACATCCGCGTGGAAAGCTGCGACACATGCAAGCACTACCTGCGCACCATCGACCTCACCAAAGACGGCCATGCCATCCCCATGGTGGACGATTTGGCTGCCGTGCCATTAAGCTTGTGGGCCGAGGAGCACGGCTACACCCGTATTCAGGGCAACCTGCTGGGGACCTAGCGCTCTTCGACGATCGAACCAAAGACACTCTCAAGGATCCGGAATGGAGCGGATATGAAACGCATTGGGCTGCTCTTGTTGCTCGTCGGTATGTGTGCGGCAAATTCTTTCGCGCAAGCCAAAAAAGCGGAAACTGCGCCGTTGACGGTGATTCGCGCCGGAACGCTCATTGATGGTCAAAACGAAAACCCGCGCAAGAATCAGCTGATTTTCATCCGTGGCAGCCGCATTGAAAAAGTTGCCGATGGTTCGGCCGTCATTCCCGCCGGCGCGAAACTCATTGATCTTTCCTATGCAACGGTGCTTCCCGGCCTGATCGACTCGCACACCCATCTTTTCCTCTGGGGCGAGGATCCCGCCAAGGGTGGCTACGACGCAAATATATTGAAAGCTGGCGTTGCCTTGCGCGCCGCCCGGGCAACCTACGCGGCAAAACGCGCCCTCGAACAAGGCTTCACCACATTGCGTGACGTTGAGACCGAAGGCGCCGGTTACGGCGACATTGGCATCAAGCAAGCCATCGAGGAAGGAACCATCCCAGGCCCTCGCATCTTCGGCGCCACTCGGGGGATCTCCACAACCGGCGGCTACAACCTGGAAGGTTTTGCTCCCGAACTGGCGATGCCCAAGGGCGTGCAGATTGTGGATGGGCCGGTTGAAGCCCGCAAGGCCGCGCGTGAGCAACTCGATCACGGCGCGGACTGGCTTAAGGTTTACATGACTCACCGCTCTTGGGTGGATAAGCAGGGCCGCCTCGTCTCGCAGCCGACGCTGACCGTCGAAGAATTGCGCGCCATCGTCGACGAAGCCCACGGCTGGGGCAAGAAAGTGGCGTGTCACGCCTACAACGGCGAAGGCTTGCAACGCGGACTCGACGGCGGTTGCGACTCCATCGAACACGGTCTTGAAATTACCGACGCGCAGATTGCGCAGATGGCAAAGCAAGGCACCTGGTATTGCCCAACGCTCGGAGTCTATTACACCGATTGGGCGCCCGCGGATACCCCGGAGGGACAGCGGGATCGCGCTCGCGCCAATTTACACGAAACTTCGTTTCGTAAGGCCCTGAAGGCCAATCTTAAAATTGCCTTCGGCACAGATATCGGCGGCATTCCCTGGCAGGAACCGATCGCCGAGGAATTCAAATGGATGGTCAAGTTCGGAATGACTCCGGCGGCAGCGATCCAGGCCGCGACCTCGCGCCCGGCAGATAAGCTCGGCAGCAAGGGAGATCTCGGCGTCGTGGCTGAAGGCGCGTATGCGGACATCATCGCCGTCAGCGCGGATCCGCTGAAAGACATCGCCGAGCTCGAAAAAGTAAAATTTGTGATGAAAGATGGTTCCGTGTTCAAGGACGAGTTCCACGGAACACCCTGCATGGCGCCCGCAAAATAGTCTGCGACTGTTCTAGATTGCGCGACGGTTCAAATCGCCGAACTATTACTTTTCCGAGAGGGCCATCCATACTTTGTGTAGAATGCTTTCCACTGTTGCGCCGTGCGCTTCAGGAGCGCGAGTTTTTGAAACAGTGTCCACTGATTGCTGCAAAGAGACCGGCAAATTGGACGCGGAGCCGAACAACGGCGAATGCGCTTCCTGGCTGGTTCCGTACATGATCCGGGCAAAGCTGAGGTTCGACATGGCACCTTCCCACCGCGCAGTTCGCGGCTGCCCTTAATTGTCCTTTTTTCGGAACCACTCGGAGCGGACGCGGAGCAGCAAGGCGCGAATTTGATAACTGGCCGCAAGGTCAGGCGCGAAAACAGTCGCAGCAAACGGAGGAACAACAAAATGGCGGAACAGACTTTTGCGAATCACGTGCGGTGGGTTCCCGGCTTTCACT
>DATLVJ010000009.1:0-5561 GCA_035577585.1 Candidatus Limnocylindrales bacterium | reverse complement strand
CGGTCTTTTTCTCGACGCCTTCGAGGACGTTCTGGGTCTGCTCGCCGCGGCGCATCAGGATGACGCCTTCGACAGCGTCGTCATTCTTCTTCTGCTTGGTTTGGAAGCCGAAGATGCCGAGTCGCGGCGCGTGGCCGATTTCCACGCGGCCGATATCTTTGATGCGGATGGCCACTCCGTTGGAACTTCCGACCACGACTTCGCCGATGTCCTCGGTGCTTTTCACCAAGCCGAGTCCGCGAACGTAGTAAAACTGGCCGCCCTGCGTGTAAAAGCCGCCGCCGGTGTTGGAATTGTTGGCGTTCAGCGCGGTGACCACCTGCACGACCGGCAAGTGATAGTTGTAAAGCTTCACGGGGTCGAGCAGGACGTGATACTCCATCGTCGGCCCGCCAAAGCCGGAATCGTCCGCCACGCCCGGAACACTTTTGTATGCCCGTTCGATAATCCAATCCTCGTAGGTGTGCAATTCCATCGGCGAGCGGTCGGGACTTTCGAGGACATAGCGATAGACGAGGCCGCTGGGACTGAAGAGCGGCGCCATGCTGGGCGTCACCCCCTGCGGCAGAGTGGCATCGCTGATTCGCTGGAAAACGATTTGCCTCGCGAAGTAGGGATCGACGCCTTCATCGAAAGTCAAACGCACATCGGAGAGGCCGTAGAGCGAGATCGAACGCATCACTTTCAGATGCGGTGACCCGTTCATCGCTAATTCCAACGGCAGCGTAGTGAGGCGTTCCACTTCTTCCGCGGCGTGCCCCGGCCACTGGGTAATCAATTCCACCATCGGCGGCGAAAGATCGGGATACGCGTCCACCGGCATCTGGCGGAACGACCACGCGCCCGCTACCGCTATCAAGACCGTCAGCATCAGCACCAGGAAGCGCTGCTGAAGAGCGAATTGGACGATGCGATGAATCATCGAGAAGTCTCCGGTGCGCTCTTTCTAATGCTGAATTGAATTTTTGAATTGCAGGAACAGGCTGCCGTCGCCGACGACCTGTTCGGATTCATTCAGGCCGCTGGTGATCTGCGTGCGGTCCTTGACGCTCTGGCCAAGCGTGACCACGCGGCGCGCGAACTGGTTGGGGCCCGCTTGCACGTAGACAAACGGCTGATTCTCCGTGTCGCGCAGGATGGCCGCGTCGGGCACGGTGATGGCGTCGGCGACGGAACCGGCCTTCACGGTTGCCGTCACGTACATATCTTTCTTTAATTTCTTGCCGGGATTTTCGGTGACGATGCGGGCCTGCAGGGTGCGCGTGTTGGGATCGAGCGCAGGCGCGAGATAGGAAATCTTTCCGTGGAAGAGTTCCGGGTAGCTGTCGGTGTTGATTTCCACTGCGTCCCCCACATGCACGAATGGAAGGTCGCTCTGGTAGACGTTCACAAGGACCCAGACGCTGCCGGTATTCGAAATCGTGAAGCACTGGGTGACGCCGGTCTGCAACAGTTGTCCGGGGCCAACGAGGCGCTCCACAATTTCGCCGGTGACGGGAGCGAGGACGGGGCTTTCCGCCGTGGGCCGCGCGGCATTCTTCAGCAACGAATCGGGATCTTTCATGCCCAGCGCGCGCAGGGCGTCGGTAGAGGATTCCAGGTCGGCGTGCGCCTGATTGCGGTTCGCTTCCGCCTGCTGCAGGTCGGCCTCGGAAATGGCGCCGTGGGCAAAGAGATCCTGCGAGCGCGCATACAACTTATCCGAAAGACTGGATGCTTCGCGGGCTTTGATGTAGGCGGAGCGGGCGACGGAGTAATCCGGGCTGGTGACGTAGAGAAGAGGCTGACCGGCGTGGACGAACTGTCCGGGCGCAACAAGAATTTCGTGGACCGGGCCGCCAATGGCGGCGAAGACGGGCGTGGTTTCAAACGCGTTGTACGCCACGGCGCCCGCCAGGCGAAGCGTGCGCGG
Source organism: Candidatus Limnocylindrales bacterium (assembly GCA_035577585.1). Classification (GTDB taxonomy): domain Bacteria; phylum Acidobacteriota; class Terriglobia; order Acidiferrales; family UBA7541; genus Acidiferrum. The sequence goes on along the minus strand of DATLVJ010000009.1, from coordinate 3,649 downwards.
AAGCGGGCCTTTCTCCGCGGGGACGATTTGCAGATGAGCCAACTGTTCTTTTGGAACGGTGAAAAGTTCGGCCGTGTCGGCTTTTGATTCGCTGGAGGTGAACGAGGTCATCTTGGATTCCGGCTCGCCGGGGCCAGAGCCGCAGCCGGAGAGCGCGGCGCCGAGCGGAAGCGCGAACGCAACAATGATGAAAACGGTGGCGCGTCTTTGTATGCAAAGTTTCATGGCAGATTCCTTGTGCCAGTGGCCTGGCGCATCTGTTCGAGCGCGAGCATGTAACTCGCCAGCGCCTGGCGATAGGCAAGCTGATTGGCGCGATAGGTACGTTCCGAATCGAGATAATCGAGAAGACTGGCGGCGCCTTTGCGGTAGGCGTATTCGCTGATGTCGCGGGACTGTTTGGCCTGATCGACGTAGCCGCCCTGATAGAGCTGAATGATCTGGTCGTTGGTCTGCAGATTGGCGAAGGCGGTCGCGACGTCGGTCGCAACCTGCTGCGTGGTTTCGCTGGCTTGCTCACGCGCCTGTGTGATTGCATATTGCGCGCGCGCAATTTCGCCCTGGTTCCGGTTAAAAATCGGAAGCGGCATGCTGTAGAAAAACGAGCCGCTGCTGGCGCCGGCGGTGTGGGAATAGTTAAACGTGCCGGTGATGTCCATCTTGCCGTTGGCCTTTTGCAAAGAAAACTGGCTCTCGGCGGCGGTGACGGACTGCTGGGCGGCGCGCAAGTCGGGCCGGTTTAGGGCCGCGACATTTTTCAGGCCGTTCAGGTCCGCATGCACCGGCTGGTAATCGAGCGTTCCCTCGACGTCGTAATCGTCGGGAACGGTCTCGAAACCCAGCAACTGGCGCAGCGCGGCCAGGCTTTGCAGCTTGGCGAGTTTCGCGGCGGAGACATCGCTCTGAAATTGCAGCAACTGCAGTTTGATTTTCAGGAAGTCGCCTTCGCTCATGTCGCCCGCGCGAAATCGCTCTTCGCTGATGTCCACGGTTTTCTGGAAGCTGTCGAGATCCTGTTGCGCAAATTCCAGCGTGGATTCCGCCAGCAGCACGTCCACAAATTGCTGGCTGACGTTGAATACCAGTTGCCGCTCGTTGTCCGTGACCAGCGAACGCACCACGGCGGTCTGGTCTTTCGCGGCCTGCAGGCGGTGTTGGCGTTTTCTGCCGCGTTCGAAGAGGTAGCCGATCCCGGCATCGAACTGCGCCGACTGGTCGAGATAGTCGGCGTCGAGTTTGTCCGGCTGGAAAATGGGCATGAACTGCGCATCAAGGCCCAACGTGGGGTTCGGGCGGAGGTTGGCGGTGATTTCTTCCGCCAGGCTCTGCTGGATGGTCGAGCGCACCGCCTGCAATGCATGGTTATGCAGCAGCGCCAGGCGGATGGCGTCATCCAGGGAAATGCGCGACGCGCTTGCCGGGGCCGATGAGGATGGCGCTGCGGGCGCAGGGCTCTGCTGAGCCGCAGCGAATGGCGCCGACAAGAGCGATGCAAAAACCAACAACTTTACTTGCTTCAAGTGAAGACTCCTCGCGCGTCAATGTAGGAGCGACGCGCGACAATGGTGATTGGGAGATTGGGCCGAGAGGGAACTACGAAACGGCGGGAGGCGCGCGGGGGGCGATACTGCGGGGAACCACAAGAGGAACGGAAACCATAACACCGGTGAGTTCCAACCGGTTAATTGCCGGAACCATTTCCACAATCAGGGAAGGCGTCGGGACGGCGGAGCCCGCGGCGGAACAGATTGGGCAGACGTGCGAATCGAGAGAGCGCGAACTCAGGTCAACGCAGCAGTGCAGTTGCCCCGCAAGGAGGATGCCTCCGAGGAGGAGCGCCACGAAGAGAAACCGCTTTGATTTCGCAGGCATAGTGCCAATCGTCGTGCTTTTTGGCGTCTGGCTTATAGTACACCCTCTGGCGGGCCCAACACACCTGTTTACAAGGGGTCGTGCGCCAATCTGCACCATCCCCGACTTGGATGAGCGCGCCGCGCCAACGGGATGCCATGGGAACGTGGAGAATCGCCTCCTATCCCCTCGGACTTCGCCAGAATTGGCTTGCTGCGGCAACGAGTCATAGTGAGAAATAGAGATGAGGTATGGATTCGATTGAACCCACTATATTTGTGTCAATGCCAGTCCCACCTGACGCGGTAATGTTTTCGTAGTATTGATACCGACTGCCTTCTCCGCTCTAATCTCGCAATTCTCTCGTTGTGCTAAGGCTCGACTGCGCTCACTGTTCGTTGCCCTGGTCCATCCGGCTCCAGGGCCAGTACGGCCGCGTGTGTCGCGTGCCTTTGGGGGGTGAGACCTTGGGTAGGTTCATTCTGCTGTTCCTGTTTCTGGGATCCTCTGCTTTCGCGCAGAGCAACTATGCTGTTATCTCCGGCGCTGTGACCGACCCGCAGCACCTCCCCGTCGCGTCCGCCAGCGTTTCTTTCCGAGCCTTGTCCACCGGCGAACTGCGCTCCGTGACCGCCAACGAGCACGGACTATTTGAGGCCGCCGCTCTCCTTCCAGGCGAATATGAACTCAAAACCGAAGCGGCTGGTTTCGCCCCGGTATCCCAGAATCTCCGTGTCGAAGTCGGTCAGAGGCTCACCGTGGAAATTTCGCTCCGGGTCAGCTCCGTTCAACAAACTGCGGAAGTCAAAAGCGGCATGGAAGTCCTTCGCACCGCTGATGCCACTGTGGGAGAGGTGGTTGAGCCGCAGTCTATCCGCGAATTGCCGCTCAATGGAAGGATGCTGATCGATCTTGTGCTCACCGTCCCCGGTGCCCACATCGGTTTTGGCGCGCAGACAGGGCAAACCAATCCGCTTTACTGGCGCCCCGGCCAGCGTTCCGCCGTTGTCCTCGGCGGAGGTCGTCCGAATGCCAATTTCTTCTTACTCGACGGCGCCACCAACACCGACCCCACTTTTAACGCGCAAAACTTGAGCCCATCTCCCGATGCAGTCCAGGAATTCCAGGTGGAAACGAGCAGTTACACTGCAGAGATGGGCGGCGCGGGCGGTGGCCAGATCAATATCGTCACCCATTCCGGCTCCAGCCAGTATCACGCCACGGTCTATGAATTCTTCCGCAATGGCGCACTTGACGCCAGCAGCTTCGGTTCGATGGGCAACAATCATCTCGTCCAGAATAATTTTGGCGCCTCGCTCGGCGGGCCGCTCGTTGGCAAGAAGACTTTTTTCTTCGCCAACTATGAAGGTCTGCGGCTCTCGCAAGCCGATGCTCAGACCCTGACCGTCCCCACACGCGACGAAATCCTGGGCGACTTCAGCATGAGCGGCGTCAATATTTACGACCCCACCACCGCGCAGCCAAACCCCAACTACAATCCGGCTTTGCCCACCGGTCCATCCAACTTCCCCTACACCCGCACCCAATTTTTGGGAAACCAGATTCCTTCCGATCGCATCAACCAGAAACTCCAGAGTTTTTTGCTTCAGGTCTTACCGCAACCCAATATGATTTCCATGGCCGGCCTCGATTCCAACAACTACCTCGATATCCGCAACGAAACCCATTTCAACGATCAGGGCACTGTCCGCATTGATCACATTTTCTCCAATGGTGACGTTCTGTTTGGACGTTATTCCCTTGGCGCCGAACGCGGTTTTTCTCCCAGCAATGGTTC
>DATLVJ010000008.1:0-3456 GCA_035577585.1 Candidatus Limnocylindrales bacterium | reverse complement strand
CTCCGCCGCAAAAATCCCAGTGCCCCCGCAAACTGACCACCGACGCGTCCCCATCCACAACACTGTCATCCCTCACCCGGCGCGCTCTTGTCGGGGCGGCTTCTTGCCCTGAGCGCAAGCGAAGGGTACGCCGCCTTCTTGGGTTACTCTTCCCTACAATATTCCCCGCGCTCATCCGTCTTCACCCATAGATGGACGCTGCGCTGAAAAAACACTGGCGAATGGCCGATCAAGATCAGCAAATCTCCCAGGTCGTGGTTCGAGAGCGTTCCCGGCTCCTCAACTTCATCCGCCGGCGCGTTCCCGATCCCCTCGACGCCGAAGATATCCTCCAGGATGTCTTCTCCGAACTCGTCGAAGCCAACCGCCTGCTTATGCCCATCGACCACATCGCCGGCTGGCTCTTCCGCGTCGCCCGTAATCGCATTATCGATCTCTTCCGCAAAAAGAAGCCGCTGCTCTTCAGCGATGCGGTAATCGCGGACGATGACGACGACTCGCTTCATTTCGAAGACCTCCTACCCTCGCCCGATGCGGGCCCGGACGCGCTCTACGCCCGTGGCGTTCTGCTCGCCGCATTCGACCTGGCAATCAGCGAGCTGCCGCCGGAGCAGCGCGAAGTCTTCGTCGCCCACGAAATCGAAGGACTCAGCTTCAAAGAAATCTCCGCCCGCACCGGCGTTGGCATCAACACGCTTTTATCGCGCAAACGTTACGCGGTGCTCCACCTTCGCGAACGGCTGCAGGATATTTACGACGACTTCACGAAAACGTAGGGAGGCAACATGGCTGGAAAAATAATCAAAATGCTCTTCATCGTTCCGCTGGCAATCCTGGGAATGCTCCTCTTCGCCTTCATCGGTGGTGAAATCGTTCAGCATCTCTGGAACTGGCTCTTGCCCCCGCTCGTCGGCTGGCCCGTGCTCAACTTCTGGCAAGCCCTCGGCTTGCTCGCCCTTTGCCGCATTCTCTTCGGTGGTTTCGGCTGGCACCGTCCACGCCACTACGGTTTCCGCAATCGCATGGGCGATCATTTCGGACGCATGTCCTCCGAGGAACGCGACCGTTTCCGCCAAAGCGTCCGCGAACACTGCCGCCAGGCTGTCCGGGAACACTTCGGTGCGGACCCTTCCGATCCCAAGCCCGAGCAACCCTGAAGCCTCCTCACTCTTCCCGGTCGGTGCTCGGAATGCCGCAAGTGTCCGCTTTTGGACAGTTTCTCCCGCTCCCCTCGTGTTCTACTTCAGCTGTCGCCGCGCATCTCTGTCTCCGGCGAGCGAGGAACACACTATGTCTCTAACCATCTCCAACAACGAACTGGGTGACGTCTCCTTGGTGACCTTGAATGGCCGCATCGTTCTGGGCGAAGAGAGCACTGCTCTCCGCGAAAAACTCAAGAGCCTGATCGCCGCGGGCAAGCAGAAGATCGTCCTGAACATGGCCGAAATCGCTTACATTGACAGCTCCGGGCTCGGCGCCTTGGTCGCCGCCCATCTCAGCGCCCAGAATGCCGGCGCCTCCATCCGTCTTTGCAATCTCGGCGACAAATTTCACGAAGTCATGCAGCTTACCAAACTGCTCACTATTTTCGACGTTTACGACACCGAATCGGCCGCCATCGCCAGTTTTCCAGCTTCCCTCGCCGCCAGCAATTAGCCGCGGGTTCAGTCAGGCTCAAACCACCGCCTTCGCGCGCAGCCCCCACAGAACCAGCACCGACGTGGCCACAATCGTGATTCCCACGGTCATGAATCCAATCGTCACCGCTGTTTCTTGCCAAGGGTTTCCGCTGTGGCCCGCCGCCGTGATCGGCGAAAGCGCCGCTGTCCCGAATATTCCCGCCAACGACGTCACGAACCAGTTTCCATACGTTCCGTAAAGCGCCACCCAATATGTGATCGTTTTGCTCCGCCCCGGCAACCGCACCTCATTCCACACAGCCCCCAACGCCAGCAGAAATGTCCCGTTCATCACCCCTTCCAGGTGCGCCGCCAATCCCATCCTTACATTGGCGAAATGTTGCTCCGCAAATCCGGTAAGCAGCCCAATCAAAAACAAAAACATTCCATGCCACATCAATCGTCGATTGCTGGATTCCATCTCGATTTTTTCTCCGTAGAAGTTTTTCTGCCTGTTGTTCCCCATTCACCGTCCGCATCGAGCTACTCTAGCCTCCGCAAACCATTCCTCCAAACCGCAACTTCCAAGCCCCACCTGCAAAAAGAGTGAGGTGCCGCTCGGCGGACACCCAGTACATCTCCCCGCCCGCCTGTGATATAAGTGCGTCCACACTCCCCTCGGGCGTCAGTTCGTCGCAACCAGGTTCGCTGTAAACAAACCGGCGCGTCCCACAATTTCGACTGTGGAGAGTCGACCCAATTTCTTCGGGCTCCAGCACCAGAATCGATTGTAGAAAGAATTGAGGAAGCCGCAATGAAAATCGCATCCATCTCAGTGGACCAGCTATCAATTACTCTTTCCCTTGCTTTCGTCTTCGTCCTTGTCGGTTGTGGCGGCAGCGTTTCCGGCAACACATACTCCGGCAACGGCGGCGTCGTCCAAGTCGAATTCAAGTCCGGCGGCAAAGCTTTCGTGTCAACAGGCCCGATCTCAACGCCTTGCACCTACACCGAAAGCGGCAAGACCGTCACCCTCATCTGCGAAGGCGACAAAACCCAGTTCACCGTCGACGACGACGGCGCCCTCATCGGCCCATCCGGTGGTTTCCTCGGCCGCCTCACCAAAAAGAAATAGCTGCTCTTTCCCATCCGAATTTTCCATCCGCGAAAGGTGTCGTCATGCGTGCAACTCAAATTCCGTCTTTACTGAAGCTCGCGGCAATTCTCTTCGGCGCACTCCTCTTCGCCTCGCTCTCGATCGCCCAGGAAGCCCTCCAGTTCAACGTCCCCTATCACTGCCCCGACGGCACCGATAACATCATCACCAAATGCCAATCCAACGCCCGCGGTGAAGTCTGCTTCTGGCGCCAGGAAAAAAACGGCCAGCTCATCGTCGAGCGCTTCAACGTTCGCGGCCAGATGGACGGCTGGCTGAAAATCTGCAAAGTCCAAACTCCTCCGCCCCCAAAATCCCCCGCCGCCGCCCTGCAATGGCAACCCGGCCAGCCCATGATTCCCCTGTATCTCAGCGAATTCCCCACCGTCGAAAAAGTGAAGCGCGAAATTCAGGGCTCCTCGCCCGACGACACCCTCGCCCGCCAGGTCGCCGTCTTCACCTACCTCCCGCAAATCCTCATTCGCAGCCAGCCTCCCAATCGCAGCGTCCGCGAAGGATTAACTCCCGACGAACAAAAAGTAACCGGCGCCTACAGTCTTGCCGCCTACGAAATCTCCCAGGCCTACGCCAAGTCCCACACACCCGAGGAAGCCAAAGCCTTCGAGCGAAGACACGGCCAGTACGAAATGGATTCCGATTTCTACAAGCTCTGGTTCAACG
>DATLVJ010000007.1:0-11522 GCA_035577585.1 Candidatus Limnocylindrales bacterium | reverse complement strand
GGCGGCCCCGGGACGTCTTTAGGCGTGCGTTTCTCTCTGCCCACCTTGGAGTTTTTCTCCACGCGCAGTTTCCACGCGCTGTGCAAGGCGCCGTAAAGGACGTCTTCGCTCGCTTCGGCCAGCCGAATGTGGGTCATACCCATGCGCCCCCAACCGCCTGGAATGGCCAGAAATACTTTGGGCATCTCCTCGACGAAAGCGGTTTGCTGTTCCAGCGTGAGCATCAGGTTGCCGAAGCCTTTCTTTGCGGAAGCCAGAGTTGCGAAGATTCTGCCGTCCACGCGAAAGTCCGGCTGGCCCATGTGCGAACTTTCCTCGGCGCCCGGAAGGCTGAGCGCGATTCTCCGAAAGTCGGTTACATTCATGGGAACCTCGGCCTTAGTTAGACGAATGTCTACAGCTGGTAAGAAACTAGTGGGCCACCGAAAGGAATTATTTCACAACTTTCGTCATTCCAGGGTGCGTCTAAGCGAATAGGGTCCATTTGACGGGTCTCTGCCGTTCACGAGAGGATTGAAGTTTGGGCTTGGAGGCCGGAATGGACCTGGGGCTACGCGGACGAGTGGCGATCGTGGCTGCGGCGAGCAAAGGGCTGGGGCGGGCCGTGGCTGAGGCATTGGCGCGGGAAGGCGCCGAGTTGGCGATCTGTGCGCGCACCGCGGCGGATTTGCAGGCAGCAGCTTCGCGGATCCAGGCTGAGGCAGGACGAGATGTTTTTTGGCAGGCGTTGGATGTCGGAAAGGCTGCGGAAGTCTCAAATTTTGTGGCCGATGTCGAAAAGCGATTTGGACGGGTGGACATTTGTGTCACCAACACCGGCGGGCCTCCGTCTAAGCTCTTTAGCGCAACGACAGTTGAAGACTGGCGGGTTTGGACGGATCAGTTGTTGATGAGCGCTGTTTATTTCGCCCAGGAGACGCTGCCGCGGATGCAGAAAAATAAGTGGGGCCGGTTCCTGACGATCACCTCGTATTCGGTGAAGCAGCCGGTGGAAGGGCTGCTGCTTTCGAACTCGCTTCGCGCCGGAGTCACCGGGCTGGTGCGCACCCTGGCGAACGAATACGGCGCGCATGGAATCACCGTGAACAACGTCTGCCCTGGTTATACGCGCACCGACCGTCTGGACGATCTGGCGGGAATGATGGCCGGACGCACTGGCTCCACACCGGAAGAAGTATTTGCCGGATGGAAGAAGCTGATTCCCGCGGGTCGCCTGGGTACGCCCGAGGAGTTCGCGTCGGTGGTGACTTTCCTTGCTTCCGAAAAAGCGGGCTACGTGAACGGAGTGTCGCTGGCCATCGACGGCGGCACTACGAGGAGCCTTCTCTAGAGCCGCATGCCGCCCGCAAATCGCACCCTGACACTTTCTGTGATGGAGGGACTGTACGCGATCGCGAAATTTCCCTGCGACGCGGAAATCCCTGCTTGGGCAACCGGCTCGGCATTCTTCTCGGTGACGCGGACACTCGACGAACTTTCGGTGGTGAGCGCGGAAGCAAGCGTTCCGGCCGGGTTAGACGCTTCGCGCGGCTGGCGAATGCTGAAGGTGCACGGACCGTTCGCATTCGAGGAAACCGGCGTGGTTGCGGCGCTGGCGAATCCGCTGGCGCGCGTGGGCGTGGGAATTTTTGTGATTTCGACTTATGACACGGACTACCTGTTGGTACAGCAGGAGGAAATCCCTATCGCGGTGGAAACGCTGGAGCACGCGGGCCACAAGATTCTTCAACTGGATTTGTTGAATTCATAGGAAGGCTTAAGGAGCGAGCGGAATGATCAAGCGGAATTTCGGGAACGGGTGGAAAGTTTATTTTGCGGGCGCGATTCTGTGTGCGTTGTGGCTATTGAGCGGCGCTGCAACGCTGCGAGCGGACGAACCCTATGCGCGCAGCAGGGACTACGATTTGCAGCACTCGAAGATTGCCTTGCGCTTCGAACCCCAACAGAAAAAAGTGATGGGTGATGTCACCCATTCGCTGACTCTTTTGCGCGACGGCCTGGAAACGGTCTGGTTCGATTCGGTCGGATTGCAGATTGAGAACGTGCGGATTAACAGGAGCAGCGTGAAATTCTCGACCACCGATAAAAAGCTGGTGGTAACGCTCCCAAAGGGCGCGAAAGCCGGCGCGAGATACGACGTCGAGATCAAGTATCAGGGGATTCCGGGCAAAGGCCTCTATTTCATCCTGCCTGACAAGGATTACCCCAACCGCCCGTTGGAAATCTGGACGCAGGGAGAATCCGAGGACACGCGCTACTACCTTCCGACGTATGACTACCCGAATGATCGGCTGACGACCGAGACGATTCTGACCGTCCCCGCAAGCTGGCTGACCGTATCGAACGGCAAGCTGATTAGCGTGACCGACGCAAGCGACGGCATGAAGACCTGGACCTGGCGCGAGTCGCAGCCGAGCTCAACCTATTTAATCACCGTGGTAGCGGGCGAATTTGTGGAGGTGAAGGACTCCTGGCGAAATATTCCGGTGACATACTACGCGCCGAAGGATCGCGGCGACCGCCTGAATCCGAGCTACAGCCGGACGCCGGCGATGATCGAGCTGTTCAGCAAAAAGCTGGGCGTGGACTATCCCTGGGAAAAATATTCGCAGGCGATGGTGGATGAATTCGTCGCGGGCGGTATGGAAAACTCCAGCGCCACCACCAACACCGCCGATTCGCTGCGCCATCCCAAGCTGGTGCCGGAATACGAAGAGAACCAGGATCCCCTGATTTCCCACGAACTGGGGCATCAGTGGTTCGGCGACCTGGTGACCACCAAGGATTGGGGCGATATCTGGTTGAACGAAGGGTTCGCCACCTTCATGGAAACGGTGTGGGCAGAATCACATTTTGGAAAAGACGTTGCCGATTATGACCGCTGGCAAGGCGCGCGGGAGTGGTTTGCGTTGCGGTCGCTCTTTGACAAGCCGATCGTGCGCTACAACTTTGAGGAATCCGAAGAGTTTGACGGCAATGCGTACGGCAAAGGTGGCTGGGTGCTGTATATGTTGCGGCGGCAGCTTGGCGAAGATGCGTTTTACGGCGGGCTGAAGCACTACCTGGAAGTGAATCGCGGGAAGAACGTGATGACCTCGGACCTGACTAAGGCGATCGAGGAAGCAACGCACACCAATGTGGATGCGTTTTTCCAACAATGGATTTACGGAGCGGGCGCGCCGACCTTTGAGCTGAGCTACGTCTACGACGCGGCGAAGAAGCAGGTGGCGCTGACCGTGAAACAGACACAAAAGCGCGAAGGGCATGTAGGGCTGTTTCATGTTCCAGTGGATGTGGAAATCACCACGGCGAGCGGGCCAAAGCTTTATCCGATCCACGTGACGCAGGAGTCGGAGGAGTTTACCTTCCCGGCAGATTCCGCGCCGCTGATGGTGCTTTTCGACAAGGGGACGCAGATCCTGAAATCCGCGCAATTCAAGAAGGAGAAGAAGGAGCTGCTCTACCAGTTGAAGAATGCCGGCGAAGTGGCGGACCGTGCCGATGCCGCAGAGGCTCTTGGAAAACTCAAGGGCGATGAGGAAGCGGCCGCGGCGCTGGGCGAGGCATTGCGCAACGACAAGAGCAGCGGCGTGCGCCGGACGGCCGCGAGTTCACTCGGCGAACTGGGTGGCACGGCGGCGTCGAAGCAGTTGCTCGCGGCTCTGGATTCGGTAAAGGAAGCATGGGTGCGCGGCAACATTGTGCTGGCGCTGGAAAATTTCAAAGACGATGCCGCGGTTGTGGCGCGGTTGCAAACCGTGGCGCGAGAGGATTCCTCCTATCGTGCGCGGGGAGCGGCTCTGCGCGCGATAGGCCGCATCAAGGGCGCGGGCGCCTATGAAACGCTGGTGGCGGCGTTGAACTCGGATTCGCCGGAGAACTTTTTGCAACATGCTGCTCTCAGCGGACTGGGCTCGCTTGGCGACGACAAAGCGGTGCCCTTGCTGAAGGAATGGGCGGCGCCCGGGAAGGAAATGGATTCCCGTGAAGCGGCCATCGGCAGCCTGGCGCGCTTGCAAAAGGACAACAAGGAACTCACCCAGGTGATCACGGGTTACCTGCAGGATTCACATTTCCCAATTCGCCGGACCGCAATTTACGCGCTGGGCGGTCGCGGCGACGCCTCCGCGATTCCGGCCCTCGAAACCACTCTGCAAAGCAAAAACCTGAGCATCGGGATGGAGCCGGCAATCAAGGAACAGATCGAACGGCTGAAGAATCCGCTGGCGAAGGGCGGCCCCCATGGCATGATGAAGGAAGACGCGAAGAGCAGCGAAAAGACGGGCCAGGATGAACGGATGATGCACCTGGAGCAACTGGTGCTGGAAATGAACGAACGCCTGAAGGAAATCGAAAAACGGCTGCCGCCTGCGCCGAAGCAATAGCGTGATCGCTTAGATCTATTACAGTTAGCATTCAACTTTCACTAAACGCAACGAGCGGTGTCATCCTGAAACCCCGATTCCGATCGGGACGCAAGCGGCGCGTCCCTCAGGATGACAACGTCCGGGTTCAGTGGAGCGGTGTAATCGCGTTTTTCGACGCTAGACGTAGCGGCAGACTACGGCTCGGCGAGAAGTATGCGGAGATCGCGCAGGTTATTGCCGGTGGGGCCGGTGAGCACTGCGTCGCCAAGCTTTTCGAAAAAATTGTAAGCGTCGCTTTGACGGAACGCCGCAGCGGGATCGAGGCCCAGCGCTTTGGCCCGGGCGAGGGTTTGGCCATCGGCCACCGCTCCCGCAGCAGGGCTGTTGCCGTCCATTCCGTCCGTGCCGGCGCTGAGCACCGTGATTTTGCTTCCGGCAATTTTTTCGACGCAAGAAAGAACGAACGCAGAATTTCTGCCGCCGAGACCGTTTCCGATAACGGGCGAACTCAATTCTCCATCCGCGATCAGCGCCACACGCTCGCATGGATTTTCGCCTCTCCACTCATCCAATTTTCCCAGCAATGCCTCAGCGGCTTTCTCCACGGGCCAATCGTCGGTGGAATTGTCGCAGCATGTGACGTAGCCGCGCGCTTCGGAGGCATGATGCGATGCATGGAAAAGATCGTGCGTGCCGAGGAGCAACTGAAAATGCGCATTGTGGAACGCCGAATCGCCGGGCTTCGGGGTTTCCGGCATTTTCCCTTCGTCGAGCCAGCGGGACAGGACTTCGGGAAATTTTTTTCGGAGACCGTACTGATCGAGGATGCGGTTCGTATCTGCGATGGTGGAGGGATCGGGGACCGTGGGGCCGGAAGCGAGAGCATGCTCCTTGCCGGCGGGCACGTCCGTGACCGCAAGCGTCACTTTCGTCGCGCGCGGGGCGGCCAGCGCCAGGCGTCCGCCCTTCACGGCGGAGAGATGGCGCCGCACAGTGTTCATCGCTTCGATGGGCGCGCCGCAGGTAACCAACGCGTCATTCGCCGATTGCAGATCTTCCAGTCGCATTCCAGGAACGATGGGAAGTTCGGTGAGAGCGGAGCCGCCGCCAGAAAGAAGAAAGAAAACCACGCTGCGTTCGTCGGCTCCGCGCAGGAGCGGGAGGATCGCCTCAGCCGCGCGCCAACTGTCCGCATTTGGATTCGGATGGCCCGCAACAAAATATTGCAGACCCGGAATGGGCATTGCCGGTTTCGTGGGAGCCGCCACAACTCCCTTGAATTGGTAAGTGTCCGGAAGCAAGGCCCGCAGGCCGGCCGCCATCGCGTGCGCCGCTTTTCCCACCGCTACGACATACACCGACGAAAAAGCCGAGAGGTCAATCGCCGCGGCTTCGAGCGACAGAACGGAACCCGCCAGCGACAGCTTCTGTTCCATCACGCCTGGAATATCCAGTGCGGCCAGTGTGTCCAGATAAATGTCACGCGCGAGTTGCTTTCCGTGCTTCATGGAAGCGGCATTCGAAGGCTCAGGATTTCTTGAGGACCGCGGGATTCAACATGTTCGGCGGCATCTGCCCCTTGAACAGGGCAACGACGTTTTCCGCCGCCATCACGGCCATTCTCGTACGCGTTTCGAGCGACGCCGACGCCAGGTGCGGGGCCAGCACAACGTTGGAGCGCTTGAGCCCCGGATGAATGAACGGCTCGTTTTCGAAAACATCCAGCGCGGCGCCGGCGATTTTCTTGGCATCCAGAGCAGCAACCAGCGCGGCTTCTTCCACCACCGGGCCACGCGAGGTGTTGATCAGAAAGGCGGTCGGCTTCATGCGGTAAAATTTCGGCGAATCGAACAGCCCGCGCGTCTCCGGGATCAACGGAACGTGCAGGCTGATGAAATCGGATTCGGCGAGCAGCGTATTCATGTCACGAAATTTCGCGTTCAGCGAGTTCTCAAGCTCCGCCGGCGCTTTCACCGCGTCCGTATAAATCACTTTCATGTGAAATCCGAGAGCGCGGCGCGCGACGGCGCGGCCGATGCGGCCAAAGCCCACCAGGCCCAGGGTCTTTCCCCAGATGTCGGCGCCGCATAATTGATCCAGGTTCCAACCCTTCCAGTTGCCGGAGCGGGCGAGTTGCTCGCCCTCGGAAAGCCGTCGCGCCACCGCCATCATCAATGTCCACGCGAAATCGGCGGTGGTTTCGTCCAGCACACCCGGCGTGTTGGTGGCCACGACGCCGCGTTTCGTGCAGGCGTCCACGTCAATGTTGTCGTAGCCAACGGCCACGTTCGCGGCGATGCGCAATTTTGCCGCGGCGCGAAGCAGGTCGTCGTTCACTTTTTCGGTGAGCAGGCAGACCAGGCCTTCCTTGTCCTTCACGCGGCGCAACACTTCCTCGCGCGGCGGGCGCTCTTCATTCGTCCAATATTCCACATCGCAGGCGCCGTCCAGGATTTGTCGGGCTTCATCAAATAATTGGTGGGTCGCGAACACTTTCGGTCTGGCCATGCACGTCCTCTTGAAATTTGGCCCTCCTACACTAACACAGCAACACTCTCTTCGAGAGCGGCATTGCCAGCGCGCCGCGCGAATTGGCTGTTGCAATTGCGCGCCGGCGCAAAAATTCACAATACGGGCAAGAAGTTGTGCATGTTATCGAACTGGTGGACAGAGCGGTTTTGAAGACCCCTGCATGAGTCTCGATTCGGCTCAGCGTTCGCCGATCAAATAGCGGCAGCCCTGCGGCCCAGTTCGTGCCGAGTGCATGATCCCGGCGGGCAGATCGCACCGGTCCCCGGTATGGTAAGTCTTCGTCTCGCCGTTCATGGTCATGCTCATCTCGCCTTTTAAAATGATGTGCGCCGATTCCGCACGGTGCTGGTGCTCGCGATATTCCACGTCGGGGCCGTCTTCCCATACGTACAGGTGGCAATATCCTTCCCGAATCAGTTGTTCGGCGAGGTCTTTCTCGTCCATGATGCCAATCTTAACGCGTTTCTCAACCATAAGCCCAACTCCTCAGTTCGCTCCCCTAAAAACGACTTCGCCCCCACTGCAGCAATGGGGGTAGCTGCAGCGAGGGCGTGCCGTCTTCAGGAGAGAAGATCGTTGCCCGCGGACTATTGGCCTGGCGGAGGCGGAGGAACAGCCTCGGGGGCCTGTCCGGCCGGGCCATACCTCATGTTGCCTTTGCCATGCGCGTGCCCTTGGCGGACCGTATAATCCGACGGCACGGCAAAGAGCGTGGCCGCGGGTTCCTGCCGCTGAATGTTCGTCAAGGTGTACGTGGTTGTGCCGAAGCGCGGGTCGGTCCGCGTGCTCTTTACCACCACCTGTAGATCCGCCGAGTACCAACTCTCGTTCACCACAGCGATCGGCTTGTCGTTGCCGATTTGTCCGGCGGCAATGGTGCGCGTGTAGCGGGTTCCCTGCGCGGGAATTCCATTGATCGACTGCGTGCCGAGGTCTTCCTTCTTCAAACTGCCATTGGCGATTTCCTGCTGGACGTGACCTTCAAACCCTTCCCGCAGAGCGCCGGTCCCTTTCCTGCCATGGCGAGGCGCGGGGAGTTGATCCGCGACTTTAGTTTCGGGATGAAGAATAAATGCGGTGCCGGCGACCGGATCGTGAATCATCACGAACGAGTTGGATTTTCCGCTGGCAACCAGCGGTCCGATGACGGCAAGCGAGGTCTCTCGGCGGACGCGCCCCTGGCCGTCGCGAAAAATTTCGGTTTGAACTTTGCGGTTGATGGTGGTGCCGTCGGCGAGGGCTTGCGTGGTTTCGGTAATGCCGACAGCGGTGTATGGCGCACCGGCAACGACTTTTCCGGGATGCATCTCCTCGAAGCCCAGGATCTTCATGCGCGCGCCGATCGGGCCACCGGGCATCAGCTCATCGTGCGGAGGCGGACCCGGCGGCGGTTCCTGCGCGCCAAGAGCTGCGGAGTTGCTCAACATAGCCGCAGTAAAAACCGATAAAATCCATTTTTTGTTCATCCCAATTTCTCCTCTACTTCTCTCCTGTTGCTTCTCTTCCGAACGCGGCAATCGCGCCGCGTGAAACTCAGTTGCTCGATTCCGCCAGGCGATAGGCCTGCGGCTGCCCATCGGTGCCAAGCAGCAAATCTACTTGCACGACGTCAGTTGCGTGCTCTTCATTCACAGACAATCCCAGCGCGCCCAGCGAACCGCGCTCCATCTGGACACGCACAATCGTGGTGTCGTCCCACATTCCCGGGATAGCGCCGGGGATCAACGCAAACTCTTCGCCGTCATTTGCGGCAATCAATGTGCCACCGAGTTCGGGCCCGGTGGCGACAGCGTGAACGGCCGCTGGCGTAACCGATGTCTTTTGGGCTTGCGCGGTATTCACGTTCCCATGCCTCTGCCAGAGCACCAGCGATGTCGCGACAATCGCAAGCGCCGCAGCGGCGAGCAGCCAGCTAGCTACAACCGCTCTGCCGTGGCTTTTCTCCGTGGTGTGTCGCGTCCGAAACTCCTGCCTCAGCCGCATCTCTACGCGAGCGGGCGCGGTCGCACTCGAAGTCAACTGTCCCAACTCCCGAAGGTCCGCGCTCAACGCCAGCGAACTTTCATAGAGGGCCGCGCAGTGCGGGCAGCTCCGCATGTGTTCACGCGCGGCCGCGGATTCGACTCCGCCGGCGTCCAACCCTCGATCCAGCCCCGCGATGGCAAATTCTTCGCAATTCATCTTTAACTTCTCCCAAATATCTCTACCGTCCAACATTCGCCCGCTTCGGCGCTTCTCGCAGCATTTCGAGTTTTGCCAGTAGCAGCGCGCGTCCCCGATGCAGCCTGGAACGCACTGTGCCGATCGGGCAATCCAGCGCCTGCGCCGCCTCCTCGTAACTCAACTCTTCCAGTTCGCAAAGGACCACGGTTTCCCGGAACTCCAGCGGCAAGGACTGAACCGCCGAGCGCACCCGCTCGCGCCGTTCGCGAATTTCCGCCCAGTGCGCCGGAGTTCGATCATCCGGCACATCCATCAGCTGCTGCTCTCCCTCGCTGTTCTTCACTTCAAGAGAGAATTCGCGCGGCTGCCGCTCCAGATGCTTCATCACCCGATTGCGGGCGATGCCGTAAAGAAACGCTCCCAGCGGGCCACGCGCGGCGTCGTATTTTTTTGGATCGCGCACTAATGTCATGAACACGTCCTGCACAATCTCTTCCGCTGCCCAGTCCTGGCCTGTCATGCGCAGCGCGAATCTATAGATCTGCGCCTGGTTGCGGCGGTAAAGTTGCGTGAAGGCATCTTCATCGCCACGGGCCGAGCGTTTCAGCAGGACGTCGTCTCTTTCGTGTGCCTCGATGTACGTTTCTCCTGATGTGACGCCTGCCTTCTCTAACTATTCCCAGCCGGTTGAGGGAAAGTTCCCGGGCAGGCGGAGGTTCTATGGCGCGGCAGGCGGGTGCCGCGGGGTCCACTTTAAATCAAACCCGTTCAAAGGGTTAGAGTTGCGATGAGTGTACAGTGAGTGCCCGGGCCGCAGGCATCGGCCCCGCGCAGGCACGGGTCAGCGCGCTTTCTTCCCAGGGCGAAACATGTTCGCCGCTACGCGCGTCACCAGCCGACGCGGTACCAAGCGCTGCGAGTGCGCGCCCAAATAATTGCCCAAGCCGGAAATCACGTAGCTCTTCCCGGCGGCTAATGCCTGCAACCCGGTCCGCGCCACTTTTTCCGCTGGCTCCTGATTCTTTGCGGTGAACGATTCCTGCCCGGCCACCGCATGAAATTCCGACTCCGTCGAGCCGGGGCACAACGCGCACACGCGAATCCCGTGCGGCTTCATCTCTTCCGCCAAGCCTTCGGCAAAGAAAAGGTCGAAGGCCTTCGTCGCTGCGTAAGTGGAAATATACGGTACCGCCTGAAACGCGGCTGTCGACGCAAGAATCAAAATGTCCCCGCTGTGGCGCGCGACCATGTCCGGTATGAATAGCCTCGTCAGGTGCACGACGGAAGTGCAGTTTACTTCCACCATGTCCAGCAATCGCTGCGTTTCCACCTCGGGCAATTCGCCGTATTGCCCGAATCCCGCGTTGTTGATCAGCAGGTCAATGCGCAATCCTTTTTCTTTCGCGAACGCGTAGATTTCCTGCGGCGCCTCGCGTTTGGCCAGGTCCGCCGCAACCACCTGCGTCTGGATGCCATATTTTTTTTGCAAGCCGTCCGCAACTGCTTGCAGGCGGTCCAACCGCCGCGCGGTCAGCACCAGGTTCGTTCCTCCCGCGGCAAGCTCATCCGCGAGAGCCACACCAATCCCCGCGCTCGCGCCGGTAATCAGCGCCCACTTACCCTTCCATTCGCTTATCATTCGAAGTTGTCCTCAGGAAATCCACGAATCACGCCGAATCAGCCGGATTCGTTTTGCGTGGACCTAAAACCGAATCCTTCAATCGCGTGCCCTGCTCTTTCATCCGGTCCATCAATCGCCGTGCCCACACAAACTCTGCGGCCAGCAGTGTCAGGCCGAGAAAAATGACCAGCCAGCCGGGCCCGGGTGTGACCAGCATAACCGCTCCCAGCCCCAGAAGCGTAAACCCTCCGAGAATTTTAAAAAAGCGCCGGACTTGATCGATGGTGTGAAAGAACATAGGCCCTCATGGGCAGAGGCGGGGGAATCCTGATTGTGACTGGAACTCCTGTGGCAATCAACAACCACATTATTTGGATGCGTAACCGAGCGAAAAGGGCATCGATTCCGCAAACGAGCCGCAAAAAAATTGCGGCGAAAGTGGGATTCGAACCCACCTGCGGATGCCCGCAAATTACTGGTTTAACTGACTCACGGTGATTCGGTTAGGTCCATCCAGGTCCGGAACCGACTCGACCTTCTCGACGACCGCCCGCCGTGATTCCACCTGGACATGGCTGTATACACCAATCGTGACGCGTGGGTCTGCATGCCGGAGCTGGGCTTGTGCCTCCTGTGGCGTTGCTCCGTTGTAGAGAAGCAGCTTGCGGCAAATGTGCGGCAGAGATTCCAGTTTCTATTTTCGGACGAACGGGACGGGTGCCGTCTCTGGCCGAAGAAGAGTCGTAACGTACGTACGTAACGGTAGCGCGCCTGCATCCTTCTTGATCTCGCCAGCTTCTCGCTCGAATCTGGGCACAATTGAATTGACTTGCTAAGGG
>DATLVJ010000006.1:0-4364 GCA_035577585.1 Candidatus Limnocylindrales bacterium | reverse complement strand
ACCCGCCGTTTGCTGTGCCCATTTCCGCGAGTTCGGCCTCCAATTCCATCACCGCCGAAAACCCCAGCGCCGCGGTTGTTGGCACCAGCCTTGGTCCAATTGCCATCAATCCTGGTTTTGATAATTCTTACGCCCAGGATTGGAACCTCTCGATTCAACGCGAAATCACCCAGGACCTCGGTTTGGAAGTTGCCTATATCGGCGTGAAGGGCACGCATCTGCAGCTCACCCAGAACATCAATCAGCCGCTGGTCACCGACGGCTTCTATGGTTCCACGCGGCCGTTCCCCGCGCTGCCACTCACCAGCCCGATCATTCCGCCACAATGCCAGGCGCCCAACCCTAACTGCCCGTACGGAACTATCAACCAGATCAACAGTGGCGGCAATTCCAGCTACAACGCTGTCTGGATCACCGCGAACAAGCATGTTTCCCGCGGCCTCGAATTTCTCGCCACCTACACCTATTCCAAATCCATCGACTACAACTCTCTCTCTACGGGTGAGACTTACATCATCCAGAACGCCTACAACCCGCGCGGCGATCGTGGACTGTCGGAATTCGACGTCCGAAATCGCTTTGCTCTCAGCGGCTTCTACCAGTTTCCCTTCAAGGGCAATCGCCTTATCTCCGGCTGGCAGGTTGGCCTTTTCTTCCAGGCCCAGAGCGGCAGCCCGCTCAATCCCACGCTCTCCATCGGCCCGGGTCCAGGCATCTCGCTGACCGTCCGGCCGGATCTCCTCGCCCCGATTCAAACCTCCGGGAACCCATCCAATTGGTTCAGCAACGCCGTTCTCTGTGAACCCTTTAATGGGACTCCTGCCGGTGGTGCTCCGGCCATCCCAGCGTGTGCGACGACTGCAAACGCCACGATTGCAGTGCCGTGCACCTTCAACAGCACTCCCACGGTCCCGGGAGGTTCCACCTATCCGATTGTCCCGGGCACCTGCCATCCGGGCACGCTTGGCCGAAACGCTCTCCGCGGACCAGACTTCGTGAATACCGATTTCTCGGTTACCAAGGACACCAAGATCACCGAGCGACTCAACCTGCAGTTCCGAACCGACATGTTCGATGTCTTCAACCATCCCAATTTCGGCAATCCCGTGCTCACCGCCACCAGCAAATCCCTCGGTATTATCGGCGGCACCCGATTCCCGACTGGCGATTTTGGTTCGTCGCGGCAGATCCAGTTCTCTCTGTTCCTGCAGTTCTAAGAGAACGTTCAACTAATCCACCGAGGGCAGGCTTCTCGCCTGCCCTCTTTCTTTTTGACCCCATAAATGGCAACCCGCGCCAGCCGGACTAGTAAATCAAATTGCGACTTTCGGGCAATGGCCGTTCGTTTGCCTTGGCCTGCACATGCGACCAGTAGGCGCGGCCTTCCCCGCAGCGTAGGCTTCTTGCTGCTGGGGCGGTGTCCCCAACCGGGGAAAAGCGAGGTTGCCGTGTATTGCGAGCATTGCGGTCTGAGAATTCTTCCAGAGCGTCCTGTATGCACGCGCTGTGGGAAGTCGCCGAGCTATGAGTGGATTCAGCTCACCAGCCTGCTGGTGATTCTCTTGGCTGTGATCGGAAACGAAGTCGCCGGGTGGCTTTTGCTCCCCAAAATGGCGGCCACCCATCCCTCGGGCCATTTTTTCCGAACCTGGCTGTGGGTAGACCGGCAAACCAGCGTCTATGGATGGATGCCACTGGCTGCGGGATTGCTCATGTGGGAGTTCTACGTCTGGCGCCAGGTACGCAAGGCAAAGCCCGTTACCAAGATTCGCAGCTGGATTAGCCGCAAGATTTTGACCTTTGTGCTCGCGGCTGGATTTGCGCCGATTTTGCCCTGGTGGATTCCCGCCGGCCAGCCCTCGGAGAAAACCTTGGCTACCCTGGCCTTGTATCCCGGATTGCCGTGCGCTATTTCCTGGGGCGCGATTCTGATTGTCGCCACCGTGCTCTGCTGCAAGGCGGAAACGCGGAATTTGCTGCTCGGCAACGGAAAAACATTGTCGATGGTGAGCCTGGGAGCCTTGGCAATTTTTATGGCGCTCACGCTCTTCGGCTGGTCGCTGACCTAGCCGCCGCGCTCCAAAACGGGAAATCATTCGAATCCCTGTGGAAATCATTTCGAATGTTTTCCCTCTAAGTGTTGCAATCACGCCTCTTACAAATTTCGTGTAGTCCCGGTATTTAGCAAAAAATTACCTTCAAGCGTTACTTTAAATGTCGGCGCGCCGACATTCCTGCTCCACTCTCCACCTTTCTCCCTGCGTCGTCTCCACTTTACACATCCGCTAGATAACTTTATCCTGAACCTATGAGCGACACCCGGATTGGATTTGCCACCGTCGAAGAGGCGGTGGAAGAGATTCGCCAGGGACGCATGATCGTCCTGGTGGACGACGAAGACCGCGAAAACGAAGGCGACCTGACCCTGGCCGCCGAAAAGATTACCCCGGAAGCGATCAACTTCATGGCCAAATTCGGACGCGGCCTGATCTGCCTCGCGCTTACCGAGCAGCGCTGCGACGAGCTTAACCTCCCGCTGATGTCGCCCATCAACACCTCCGTGCATGGCACTGCCTTTTGTGAAGCCATTGATGCCAAAGTGGGCGTCACCACGGGCATCAGCGCCTCCGACCGCGCCATTACCATCTTCACCGCGATTGATCCGAAGACCCGCCCCCAGGATTTGGCCCGGCCCGGCCACATGTTTCCGCTGCGCGCCAGAAACGGCGGAGTCCTGGTGCGCGCGGGCCAGACGGAAGCAAGCGTGGACCTGGCGCGCATCGCGGGGCTGAATCCCTCCGGCGTCATCTGCGAAATCATGAATGAAGACGGCACGATGTCGCGCGTCCCGCAACTGGTGGATTTCTGCCGCGAGCATGGTTTGAAAATGCTCACTGTCGCGGACTTGATCCGCTACCGCATGCAGCATGAGCGCTACGTCCGCCGCGTGGCGGAGGCGGTGGTTCCGACGCGCTTCGGCGAGTTCAAGATGATCGCGTATTCAAGCGACGTGGACCACGACCAGCACGTTGCGTTGGTTCGAGGCGACCTGCTGGAAGGTACGGCGCCGCCGTTGGTGCGCGTGCATTCGCACTGCTTGACCGGAGATGTCTTCGGCTCGACCGCGTGCGACTGCTCGGATCTGGTGGCAAAGTCTCTCGAAAGAATTGCGCAGGAAGGCCGAGGCGTATTTTTGTACCTTCACCACACCGGCCGCGGATTCACCATTGAGAATGCAGAGACGCCGGGGCAACTGCCGCAGATTCATTTTCATTCGCGCGGCCAACTGGATCGCGAGCCGGCGCGTCAGCGCATGGTGCAGCATGAAAGCGGCATCGGCGCGCAGATTCTGATTGACCTGGGATTGAAAGACATTCGCGTGGTAACAAACCATCCGAAGAAGGTCGTGGCCCTCGAAGGCTACGGCATCCGCATCGCCGACCAGGTCCCGCTGAACCTTTCCACCCAAAAGCCGACGCACCAGCGTTCGTAAGACCAACACGCACTGATTTGTTTTTCCCAACGCAGCGCGGCCACAAACGCGTTGTCATCCTGAGACCATCCGACGAGGTCCGGTTTTTGGACTCCGGTGGAATTCACTTGGTAACTGTAAGCACCGGACTCCACAAACCGGAGATGGGCGAAGGATCTCAGCCTTAACAACCTACTTCGAAGTTCGGTTGAGATCCTTCGGTCTGCAAACGACGCAGCCCTCAGGGTGACAATTTTGCGTAAAATTTGGCCCTGAAGCATTGGCAGGAACGGTAGACGTGGGCAGGGCAGATATGTTTATGGTTCTTCGTCTTCGCTGGCAGTGGGTGCAGGTGTGCCCGTTTGCTTGGCTGGGGATTTTGTTGGTGGCGGTTTGGCGGGAGCGGCAGCGGTTTGCGGAGAGTTTGACTGCTTCTTCGACGGCGGCTTGCCCACAGTAAGATATTTGCGCATCTTCTCCAGTTTTTTTGGGCCGATACCTTTTATAGAGAGGAGATCTTCGACTGTCTTGAATCTCCCATAGGATTTGCGGGTGTCCAGTATCTTCTGCGCCGTGGAAGGACCGATGCCGGGAACTTGCTGGAGCTCGCTGGCCCCCGCGGTGTTGATGTTGATCGGATGGGTGGGAGGCTTTTTCTTGGCAAACACTGCGGGAGCAAGGGAGAACGCCAGCGCGAGAATACAGAAGAAATGCGCAGGGTGATACCGCTGCCAGAGCATTCGCTGATAATGCCAGAATGACGTAGCTAAAGCAACAATAGGGCAGCAATCTCGGCCCGTATGTTTGTTGGGGCCGGGCTTGCCCGGCCCGGCTTGCGCAGACGCGCCAATCTCCCGATTGGCATTCCCAGAACAGCATTTGTAGGGGCCGC
>DATLVJ010000005.1:0-5739 GCA_035577585.1 Candidatus Limnocylindrales bacterium | reverse complement strand
CCAAGTTCTTCCACCAGCGCGTTTTCAACGAATTGGTGCACATCTTCCGCGGCCGAGGAATCCAGCCAGTCTTTTTCGGACTGGGCCCTCGCGGCGATTTTGTCGAGCGCCGCAAGAGTCTGCCGTACTTCTGTTTCGGTGAAAACGCCAACGCCCTGCAACGCCTTGGCCCAGGCGCGATCCACGGCAATTTCGTAGGGCAGCAGCCGGCGATCGAACGCAAACGAACGCTGGAAGGCGTCGAAGCGCGCATCCGGCGCGCTCTCGAACCGACCACCCCACAACCGATCGTCTTTGCGTTCCGCCATTGGAAAGTTTTCCGTTGTAGGGGCACGATACATCGTGCCCTTACAAGGAAGCATCAGCTCTTGCTGCCTTCGGCTTTTGCTTTCGGCCGCACAGTCACCGGCAAAGCAAACAAGTTGATGAAACCTTCGGCGTCTTTCGGGTTGTAGCGGCCCATCGTGAAGCTGGCGAGGTCCGCGCGGTAAAGCGAGTATGGCGAAAGCCGCTTCGTTACGTTGAGTGTGCCTTTCCACAATTTCAGGCCAACCGATCCGGTGACGCGTTGCTGCGCCACGTTGAAAAATCCATCCAGCGCTTCACGCAGCGGCGAAAACCACAAACCGTTGTAAACAAGTTCCGCATATTGCACTGAGAGCGCCTGCTGGAAGTGCGCAGTCTCCCGGTCAATAGTGAGGCGTTCGAGTTCCTGGTGGGCCGTAACCAGAAGCGTGCCCCCCGGTGTTTCATACGCCCCGCGCGATTTCATGCCCACCAGCCGGTTCTCGACCAGGTCTGTGCGGCCGATGCCGTGCTTCGCCGCAATTTCATTCAGCGCATTCAGCAGCTGAATGGAGCCAAGCTTTTTGCCGTTCACGGAAACTGGTGTTCCGGCCTCGAACCCGATCTCAACTTCCTCCGCTTTGTCCGGAGCCTTCTCCGGCGACACCACCCACTGCCACATCGCCTCATTCGGCGCGTTCGCGGGATCTTCCAGTTCGCCGCCTTCGTGGCTCAGGTGCCAGATGTTGCGGTCGCGGCTGTAGATGTTTTTTTTGCTCTGCTCGACGGGAACCTTGTGCTTCTCCGCATAGGCAATCGCGTCCTCGCGCGAATCAATGTCCCACTCGCGCCAGGGAGCGATGATTTGCACATTCGGTGCAATGGCCTTGTACGCCAGTTCAAAGCGCACCTGGTCGTTGCCCTTGCCGGTGCAGCCGTGCGAAAGCCCGTCCGCGCCAAGCTGCAACGCCAGCTCCGCCTGCCTTTTTGCGATCACCGGCCGGGCCATCGAGGTGCCGAGCAAATAGGTGTGTTCGTAAACAGCGCCGGCGCGCACTGTCGGCCAGATGTAGTCGCGGATAAACTCCTCGCGCAGGTCCTCGATATAGGCCGAGGATGCGCCGGTAGCTAGAGCCTTCTTGTGAGCGGCTTCCAGGTCTTCCTGCTGGCCGACGTCGCCGATCATGGCGATTACGTCGCAGCCATAATTCTCGCGCAGCCAGGGAATGATGATGGAGGTATCCAGGCCGCCGGAATAGGCGAGCACAACTTTTTTTGGTTTTGGCGCTTGCGCTTTCACTCTGTGATTTCTCCTTGGTGATAAAACACAATATCAAGTAAACAGCGCGTGCAGAATGGCCTTCTGCACGTACATGCGATTTTCCGATTGCTGCAGCACAACCGACATTGGCCCATCCAGAACTTCATCGGTGGCTTCCTGGCCACGGTGAGCCGGAAGGCAGTGCATGAAGAGCGCCCCGGGCCCGGCCTGTTCCATGAGTTTCCGATTCACCTGGTAGGGTTTGAAAATCTGGCGCCGCATTTTCTCTTCCGCCTCAAATCCCATGCTGGTCCACGAATCGGTGTAGACGGCTTGCGTGCTTTCCACCGCTTCTGAGGGATTGGTAAAAAGTTCGATCTTCGCGCGAGTCTCTTTCGCCACGCGCCTGGCGTCGGCAAGCACGTCCTGCGGCGGGGCATAACTCGCCGGAGTGGCGATGCGTAAATTCACGCCCAGCCGGGCGGCCAGAAAAATCAACGAATTGCAGACGTTGTTTCCGTCGCCGACATAGGCGAGTTTCAGCCCCTTCAACGAACCGAATTTTTCTTCCAGAGTGAGAAAATCCGCCAGCGCCTGACAGGGATGGAATTTATCGGACAGCGCGTTGATCACGGGGATGGAGATATTTTGTGCCATCTCCTCTAGCACCCGCTGTTCGTAAACGCGCGCAACGATGCCCTGCACCCAGCATTGCAGGTTCCGCGCGACGTCGGGGATGGACTCACGCTCGCCCAACCGCGCCTGCGTATGGTCCAGAAACACCACAAAGCCGCCCATGCTCTGGATGCCGACCTCGAACGTGACGCGTGTGCGAAGAGAAGGCTTCTCAAAAATCAGGGCGATGTGCTTGCCGCGGAGTGTGGAAGCGTAACGCGCCGGCCGCGCCTTGATTTCCACCGCGCGCTGCAGCAGATCGCGGGCGTCCGCGGGACTCCACTCCGCCCCGGTCAGGAGGTCTTTGCTTACGGCAACAGGAAGCGTGATCGTCGTAGTCATCGAGTTCTCCAAGTTCTCCTTTGACTCAAACCGCCGCGCTGGCCGAATGCCCAGCGGAAGAAAACTCCCGGAATACCCGCGTTCCAGGAAGTTCGAGAGAATTAGTTTTTGCGGGAGCCGTCACAAACCGGCCGGGAGCCAACGCCGCCGCCGCGGAGCCTCCTCCGACGATATGCACTTCGTGAACTCCGGACTGCAAGGCGCGTTTCGCCGCTTCCAGTTTGAGGATCATCCCGCCCGAAACCACGCGCGACTGAATCAGTCGATCGATCTCTTCACAAGAGATGGCCGAAAGAACTTTTTCGCCGTCAAGCACGCCGGCTACGTCCGTGAGATAGATCAGATGGTCGGCCTCTACAAACTCCGCGCAGGCCGCGGCCATGTGGTCGGCGTTGATGTTGTAAAGTTCGTTGTCCACACCCAGGCCCAGGCAGGCAGCGACAGGAAGCAATTTCGCCCGCCAGAGCGATTCGAGAAAACGCACATTGACGCTCGTGAGATACCCGACGTAACCGAGGCCCCCTTCGACGTCGTTGTGCACCAGCGGTGACGCGGAAAAACACGCGGCATCCGCGGCACAAATCCCAACGGCTGGCTGCCCCTCCGCGGTGATAGCGGCGGAAAGCTGCTTGTTCAGGAGGCCACCGAAGACCATTACCGCCGCATCGCGTGTCTCTTTGTCGGTGACTCGCAAGCCGCCCACAAACTTGCTCTCAATCCCCAGGCGCTTTAGAGTGGCGGTAAATATCCGTCCGCCTCCGTGGATCACCAGAATTTCGTGCTTATGCCGGGCCAGCGAGGCGATCTGCTGGGCCAGCAAACGCACGGTGGCGGGATCTTCCAGCAGCGCGCCGGCGAATTTCACGACGATCCTCATACGAGCCCCGTCCTCTCCTCGAGCCCCAGCGTCAGATTGAGGTTCTGTACCGCCTGGCCGGCCGCGCCTTTGCCGAGATTGTCGAGGCAGGAAACGACCACCAGCCGCTTTCCATCGGCATGCAGCGCGAAGCCGATATCGCAAAAATTGGTTTTGATAATGTGCTGCACCTCCGGCAGCGTTCCTGCTGGATGAATCCGCATCAAGGAATGGCCCGCATAAACTTTTCGGAAGAGCGTCTCGATGTCCTGCGGCGTCTGGTGCTTCGCCAGAGTCACGTAGATAGAGGAAAGGATGCCGCGCGGAATCGGCAGCAGGTGCGTGGAGAAAACCACCTGCGATTCCGGCAACCCGGTGTGCTCCAGGATTTCCGGCGTGTGGCGATGGGTGAACAGATTATAGGCGCGAAAGTTTCCGTCCACTTCCATGAATTGCAGATCGCGGCGGGGCTCTTTGCCGGCGCCGCTGGCCCCGGATTTGCAGTCGCAAACGACTGTATGTCCGGCGGCCAGCAATCCCGCATCCTGCAACGGCCGCAAGGCAAGAATGACGCTCGTGGCATAACAACCGGGGTTGGCGATTAACTTCGCAGTTTTGATTTGCTCGGCGTAAAGCTCCGGCAGTCCATAAACCGCTTCGCCAAGCCGCGAAGCGTGTGGCGTGGGCAGTTTGTACCAGGCGGAGTATGTTTCCGCGGAAGTGAAACGAAACGCGCCACTCAAATCAATCACCCGCAACCCGGCGTCCACGAGCCTCGGCGCAAGTTCCGCCGAAACCTCATGCGGCGTGGCCAGAAATGCCGTCCCAGCCAAGCTGCCGGCAATGGCATTCACGGAGAGCGGTTTCACCGGTGCCTCGCCCCACCCGCGCAACTGAGGAAACATCTCCGAAAGGCAACGGGCCCCGTTGGTCTCGCGTACATAAAAGGTTGGCTTGCCGATGCCCGAATGACGCAGCAGCAGCGTTGCCAGCTCAAATCCTGTATAGCCGGTGACACCAATGACGGCAATGTTTCGGGGATCTCTCATTTCACGTGCGCTTCGATTTTCTTCTGCAGAGAGTCCCGGGTCTTGCGGTTGGGCGTGATGATCAGAACCGTGTCGTCCCCCGCGATGGTGCCGGCGATTTCCGGAAACTTCGCTGCATCCACGGCGGCGGCCAGCGGCTGAGCGCCGCTCGGAGGCGTTTTCAGCACCAGAAGATTTTCCGCGGGGCGAATATCCAGCAGGAATTCCCGCAGTGCCCGGGTCAGGGGAGCGACACTCGTCGATTCGTCCGGCAGAGCCGAGCCGGTCTTGTAGCCTTCCGTAGTCTTGATGAGCTTCAGCTCCTGCAGGTCGCGCGAAAGCGTGGCTTGCGTCACCCGCAGCCGCTGCTGGGCCAGGCGGCGGCGCAAATCCTCCTGGTTGGCGATGCGTTCGCTCGAAACCAGCCTCAGGATCTGTCCGTGCCGAAATGTTTTGGTCGCGCTCATGGTAAATATACAGTCTTCTGTATATTTATACAGTCCAAAGCGAGGCACTGTCAAATCTTTTTGACAAAAATTGGTGCGGGCAGGGGCGAACGCTCTGCCGTCCGACGCTGGCAATTGAGTCAAGGAAGGCCAACCACTGTTCCAAGGGGCAGGTTGCCCCAAAAAGGGGCAGCTACTTCATACGCTTCAAGACCAAGATGACCTCTGGATTTTCGCCTCCAAGAATGTTACCTATCAAAAACCACCCTTTTGGGTAGCATGAGCGCCACTTGCCACATCTCGGGTTGCAAACACGACGTCCCCGCCGCTCTGGCGGAGCAGAAGGTCTGTATTCTGCACTTTACCCTTTCCCTGGAAGCCAGCTGCGCCGAGATGCGCCGGGAAACCGCGCTGGGAAACGCCCCCCAGGACCGGCAAAAGGACATCATGAAATTCATCACCACCAACGGTGAATCGCTGGCCCGTGTGGCCACGAGTGGCCTGCACCTCACCGATGACCTGAAAGCCCGCGTCCTGAGCACCTTTTTAACGCTGATGAACCTGCGGGAAAACCTCGACCGGGCTTCCATGCGCACACCGGCCGGCCGCAGCGGCATTTTCCGTTAGACCAGTTCAAGCACCGACATATTTTGCATATAGAGACCGTGCGATCGCGGGGTCTTTCGTGCCTTTCAGGATTGCCCGGCCGTCGCTGAAGATGGTCATTTCGTAGGGAGCCAACTGGAATCGCAGCAGAAAGCCGTTTTGCCGCACCCCGGGAATAGTGGAAGCAAGGCGCTGCTGCAGGGCCGGCAGGTCCAGGGTGCGCCCGCGTTCGTGAATCTG
>DATLVJ010000004.1:0-7728 GCA_035577585.1 Candidatus Limnocylindrales bacterium | reverse complement strand
CCTGCTGTGGCTGCTGGAGAAACTTTCCAACGTGGACGACCGCCAACTGCGCCAATTGAGCGTGGGGACGTTTTTTTATTCGGCGCTGTTCTTGCTGGAAGGCACAGGCCTGGCGATGGCGAAACGCTGGGCGGAATACCTGACGATTGTGACGACGGCGTCGTTGATGCCGCTGGAGATGTATGAACTTTATGTGCGTTTGACGTGGCCGCGGGGTGTGGTGTTGGTGTTGAATATTGTGGTGGTGTGGTATTTGGTGGTGGAGTTGAAGAGGACGAAGAAGAGTAAAGAGGGATAGCAGCGATCAGATAACGGGAAGCGCTGAGGCTTCGGCGATTCGTCAGGCGCGATTCCCAGTGAGCTTGGTGGGGATAGATCCTGCCACGGTCCCTCCGCTCCGGCCAGCAAAAAGCGCTGGCCTCCGGTCGGGATGACAGAAAAAGAAAAAATTAGCCGCCGGCGATGGCGCCGATGATGAGGAAGGGTTCTGTGCCGGAGGTGACTTCGGGGGGAAGAGGGGTGTCCCAGGATTCGTGGGAGAGGTCTTCGGCGCAGGCGAAGAAGCGAAGGAACGGGCGGCGCTGTTGAGAATCGTGATCGCGGATGGTGCCGCGGAGCATGGGATAGCGGGCTTCGAGTTCATCCAAGACAGAACGCAAGGTGGGTGGAACGGCGAGTTCGAGAGTGACCTCGCCGTTGACGTGAGCCAGTGTGCGGAGATGCGCGGGGAGTACGACGCGAATCATGGCAGTGGTGGCCGCGTGGATTGAGATTGAAGAGTGAACTTCATTTCACAGGTCTCCTCGGAATACCGCAAGAGCACAGGCTAAAGCCTATGCTACATCGGGATGGCGGCTCGCGGCAGAGATTACTTCATCTAAGTGCAACGGCGCCCGCCTCGGAAGGCGGCCGCTACATAAGATAAGGCGCAATCCGGTAAAAAAATCAGGGGATGGTTTGCACCTCGACGGAGAGAACGCCGGGAAGGTCGCGCACGATTGGGGCCCAGGAGTCGCCCGCATTGGGGGAAACATAAACCTGGCCGCCGCTGGTGCCAAAGTAGACGCCGCAAGAGTCGAGAGAATCAACGGCCATCGCATCGCGAAGGATGTTGACGTAGCAATCGCTCTGCGGGAGACCCTTGGTGAGCGCTTCCCAGTCGTTGCCGCCGGACTTGCTGCGATAGATGCGGAGTTTGCCGTCGGGAACGAAGTGTTCGCCGTCGCT
Organism: Candidatus Limnocylindrales bacterium; assembly: GCA_035577585.1. Lineage (GTDB taxonomy): Bacteria > Acidobacteriota > Terriglobia > Acidiferrales > UBA7541 > Acidiferrum. The sequence goes on along the minus strand of DATLVJ010000004.1, from coordinate 6,501 downwards.
CTTGATGGGGGCGACGTAGATGGTTTCGGGTTCGTGGGCGTGCACGTCAATCACGAAGCCGAAATCAGTGGGGAGGTTGCCGCTGACTTCGTGCCAGAGATCGCCAGAGTTGTCGCTGCGCATGACGTCCCAGTGCTTCTGCATGAACAGAGTGTCGGGCTTTGCGGGATGCATGGCGACGTGGTGAACGCAGTGGCCGACTTCAGCGTTGGGATCGGGAATGTATTGCGAGACGAGGCCTTTATTGATGGGCTTCCAGGTTTTGCCTGCGTCGTCGGAGCGGAAAGCACCGGCGGCGGAAATCGCGATATAGAGGCGATTGGGATTTTTCTTGTCGAGAATGATGGTGTGGAGGCACATGCCACCGGCGCCGGGCTGCCATTTCGGGCCGGTGCCGTGACCGCGCAGACCGGAAAGTTCGTTCCAGTTTTTGCCGCCATCGGTGGATTTGAAAAGAGCGGCGTCTTCGACACCGGCGTAGACGAGATTCGGATCGGTGTGCGACGGTTCGAGATGCCAGACCCGCTTGAATTCCCAGGGATGCTGGGTACCGTCGTAAAACTGGTGGGTGGTTAGAGGCGCGCCGGTTTCTTTCGAGACGTCGTACTTGAACTTGTTGCTTTCCCCCTTGGGGGATCCGTCGGGCGTTTTGGTTTCGCCAGGAGGCGTGCCGGGCTGGAACCAGGTTTTGCCGCCGTCATCGGAACGCTGAATGATTTGACCGAACCAGCCGCTGGTTTGCGAGCAATAGATGCGATTCGGATCCACGGGCGAACCCTTGAGGTGGTAAATCTCCCAACCGGCGAAATGCGGGCCGCTGACTTCCCACTTTTCGCGTTTACCATCGGCCGATAAAATAAATGCGCCCTTCTTCGTGCCTACCAACACTCGAACCTTGCTCATTTGCCTCTGCTCCTTTTCGTGCAATTGATGTAAGTGGTTATCGTTGGAGGATCCGGGAAAACTATCCTACTCCAAATCGGGTGAAAATCATGCTGCCTGGACGCCGGCGCGTTCGACGTTGACCATCCAGGGGATGCCGAAGCGGTCGGTGAGCATGCCAAAGCGATGGGCCCAGAAAGTTTCGCCGAGGGGCATGGTGACGTTGGCGTTTTCGGAGAGTGCGCTAAAGATGCGTTCAGCTTCCTTGATGTCGGTGAGGCCGATGTTGACGCTGAAACCCTGCGGCTTTGAGTAGCGGCCTGGAGGGGCGTCGGAGGCCATGAGCACGGCGTGGCCGATATTGATGCGTCCGTGGAGGATTTTCTTCTGCCATTCGGGCGGAACCTGGCAGGAGGCGGGGGTACCTTCGTGGGTGAGCATTGCCTCGATTTTCCCGCCAAAGATTTTCGCGTAGGTGGTGAGTGCTTCCTCGCAGTCGCCGTTGAACAAAAGATAGGAATTGAATTGCATGATTTGCTCCCTGTTTTAGTTTTCAGTTCTAAGTCTTTAGTTCTAAGTCTTTAGTTCGAAGTTCCCAGACTTTTGCCATTCGAAAACGGAAATGAGCAGCGAAGCAAATCTGGCTAGCCGGCAGCGGCGGCGGGATTTGCGTCTGCTGCTTGCTGGAGTTTGTTGATATCGATTTTGGTCATTTGCAGCATGGCTTGCATGGCGCGCCCGGCACGCTGTGGATCCTTGTCGCCCAGCAGTTGGCCGAGAACCGTGGGAATGATCTGCCAGGAGAGGCCGAACTTATCCTGGAGCCAGCCGCAGCGATCGGTGCGGCCGCCAGCGGAAAGTTTTTCCCAGAGGTCGTCAACTTCCTGCTGGGTTTCGCAGTTGACGAAGAACGAGATGGCAGGGGTGAATTTGAATTGGGGACCGCCGTTGAGGGCGAAGAACTCCTGCCCTTCAATCTGAAAGGTCAGCGACATTACGGAACCCTTGGGACCGGGGCCGGTGTCACCATAGCGGGAGATGTTGCCCATCTTTGAATTCTTGAAGATGGAGATATAGAAGTTGGCGGCTTCTTCGGCGTTGCCGTCGTACCAGAGGAAGGGGGTGATCTTTTGCATTGCTCTATCCTTTCGGTCAACTTGGAATTCTGGCTTGGCACCCAAGAGCACAGCCAGGAATGGCTGTGCCACTGCGGAGGAACCAAAGAGCACAGGCTAAAGCCTATGCTACTTCTAGGCAGCCACTACTTTTTGCCAGCTGCGAGTTTTTTGCCGACTTCCTTGTGGTGGTCGACGGCTTTGCCGGGAGCAAAATCTTCCAGCTCGAAAAATTGACGGACCTCGATTTCGCCTTCTTCGTTCGAGTCGTTGGTGGCGGGAATTTTTCTGGCCCAGTCGACGGCTTCCTGGCGTGATTTCACATTAATGACCCAGTAGCCGGCAATGAGCTCTTTGGTTTCGGCGAAGGGGCCGTCGATGATGGATGTTTTGCCTCCGGAAAAGCGCACGCGGAAACCTTTCGAGCTAGATTGAAGCCCGGCGAGGTCGACGAGGATGCCGGCATTGACCAATTCCTCGTTGTATTTGGCCATGGCGGCCAGAAGTGCTTCACTGGGCATCTTGCCGGCTTCGCTGTCCTTGTTTGCTTTTACGATCATCATGAATCTCATGTTTCAATCTCCTGAAAGATTTATTAACGGTTGAGAAGTCGGCGTGCCGGGCGGCCAGTCCCGCTCTCTAACAGTAAGACGAACGGCGGGGCGAGAATTCGACAGGGCGGCTCATTAAATTTTGGGCAAGCCGTTGATTTCGACCAGGGGGCGGATTTCGACGGTGCCCCAGCGGCCGGCGGGGACCCGTGCGGCGATGTCGATGGCTTCGTCAAGATCTTTGGCATCAATCAGAAAGAAGCCGCCGAGCTGTTCGCGGGTTTCGGCGAAGGGGCCGTCGGTTACGAGGCGCTTGCCGTCCTGAAGGCGGAGGCTGGTGGCGGTGGAAGTGGGTTGAAGGGGGGCGGCGCCGAGGAACTTGCCGGATTCGTGGAGCTGGTTGGCGAACGCGGTGGATTCCACGTAGCATTTTTCCCGCTGTTCCTGGGTGAGCGCTCCGTTTTCTTCGAAGTACATCATGAGCATGTATTTCATGGGTTCTCCTGTGGGCTTTGTGCCGGGGCTGCCGAATGTGGGCCAAGCCGGCACTTTTGGTTGAGATCCTTCGAGGCGCAAACAGCGCGCCCCTCAGGATGACAAAGTTATGGGCCCGGGACGAGTGCGAAATTCTACTCATCCTATTTGTTAATCGAACGGGCGAAACAGAAATCGACAGGGTGCCGTAAGATATTGGGGACTATTCATGGGCACCGCCGCAGCCACCGCCGTTGAAACCGTATACCGAGCTGAATGGGGCCGCATAGTGGCGACCCTGATCCGGCTGATTGGCGATTTTGAACTTGCCGAGGAATGCGCGCAAGAAGCTTTCGCGGCGGCGGTGGAGCAATGGAGAGCAACCGGGGTTCCGGCGCTGCCGCGAGCGTGGATTATCCAGACGGCGCGGAACAAGGCGATTGACCGAATCCGGCGACAGGGGAAGTACGCGGAAAAGCTGGCGCTGTACGGCAACTCGGAACTGGGGACGGAGAGCCAGGAGCCGAATTACGACAGTGGCGAAATACCGGACGACCGGTTGAGGTTGATGTTTACGTGTTGCCACCCGGCATTGGCGCCGGAGGCACAGGTGGCGCTGACGCTGCGGACGCTGTGTGGGCTGGAGACGGAAGAGATTGCGAGAGCGTTTCTGACTTCGACGACGACAATGGCGCAGAGGCTGGTGCGAGCGAAGCGAAAGATTCGCGATGCGAAAATTCCCTACATAGTGCCAGAAACGCAGGCGATGGCCGAGCGATTAGACGCAGTGTTGACGGTGATCTACCTGGTGTTCAACGAAGGATATGCGGCGACGCGGGGAGATTCGCTGCTGCGGTTGGATTTGTGCTCGGAGGCGATCCGGCTGGGGCGATTGGTGGCGAATTTGATGGCGCCGCAGACTCCGCGAGAGGCGACGGCGCTGGTGGCGCTGATGCTGTTGCATGACGCGCGGCGCGAGGCGCGGCTGGATGAGGCGGGAGAGATTGTGGTTCTGGAGGAGCAGGATCGGACGAAGTGGAAGCAGTCGCAGATTCGAGAGGGGCTGCCGCTGGCGGAGGAGGCAATGCGCGGGGGGCCGGGGCCGCTGGCTCTTCAGGCGGGGATTGCGGCGGTGCATTGCCGTGCGGCACGGGCGGAGGAGACAGATTGGCGGGAGATTGTGCGGCTGTACGATGCGCTGATGCTGGTGCAGCCTTCGCCGGTGGTTTCGCTGAATCGGGCGGTGGCCGTGGCGATGGCGGAAGGGCCGCAGCGGGGGTTGGAGCTGATGAAGGAGTTGGGGGCGGCGAGCGATCTGGAAAATTATCATTTGTTGCATGCGGCGCGGGCGGATATGCACCGGCGGATGGGGAGTCTGGCGGAGGCGGCGGAGGAGTATGGACGGGCGTTGGCGTTGGTAACGAATGAAAGTGAGCGGAGATATTTGGAGAAGAGGTTGAAGGAAGTGACGGGCGGCGGGACGTAAGAAAAGGCAAGAGGGCCGGGCGAGCCCGGCCCCTACACCGGAGGAGCGGCCCGCCTCGGAAGGCGGGCCCTACGGGACGCAGCACATTCCAATCATAAGAACAGGCGGGTTAGGAAGCCGGCGGCGGTGCCGAGGGCGGCTACTGTGGCGTAGGTTGCGGCGGCTACGCGCCAGGAGAGGGATTTGCCGAGGACAGAGAGCGAATAGACGCTGATGATGCCGAGGGTGCAGAGGATGGTGACGACGTAGGGGAGTGGGACTCCCTTGGTCATGGCGATGTAGGCGATGGCTACGTCGAAAGCCATGGGGACGGGCAGGAATGCGGCGACGAGAGCGACGACGAGAATGCCGCCGAGCGTAACCGGAGCGATGAGGGCTTGCGGCGGGAGAAGTTCGACGACGAGGGCGCCGAGGACGGCGGCGAGAATCATCAGCGGCAGCGCGACGCGAGCCACATACCAGAAACTTTTGAGGAAAGAGCGCGCGACTCCGGTTGCGGCTTGTGGCCAAGTCTCCACGGAGCAGATTTCGATGGGGCACGCGACGGCAGGGGGTTCGGATTTTTGGCGCGCGGCGACAGCGGGGACAAAGACGAGGATTAAGAAAAGCACGGTTGCAAGTTTGATGAGGGCGACGGAAATCGGAAAGAGCGTGAAGGTCATCGCAAGGACCACGACGTTGAGCGCAGGCGAGGAAAACATGGTGGCGAGGACGGATTCGGCGCTCACGCCGGAGGCGAAGAGTCCGCGCGCGATGGGGGCGACGCAGTTGGAGCAGACAGCGAGCGGAACACCGGCCGCGGCGCCGAACAGCGTGTTGAGATAGCGGGAACGGAATCTGCGACGAGGAAGCATGGCGAGAAAGGTGAGCGCAGCGGGACCGAAGAGGAAGGAAAAGGTCATGCCGATGCGGTTGGCGTCGAGCCAATTGACGGTGGTGCGCCAGACGCGAGTGGCGAGGGGCATCGAACGATCAACCAGATAGACGGTGCCGAAGGTTAGCGCGCCGCTGGCCTTGAGTTGGGTTCCGGCGTGGTAACGCTTGAGGAGGGCGGGATAGCGGGAGTCCATCCAGAAGATGCCGGCGATGGCGAGCATGAGAATCATGGCAAGGATGCGGCTGCGCCAGTTGCCGGCTGTGGCGAGGGATGGATTGAAGTTTAGGGCAGAAGATTGGACAGACATTTCGGTTCTCCGTGGAACGACGCCTGGAATGGAGCAGCAGCGTGAGTTTGGGGAATGTAGCGGGATTGGGGCGAAGGGGGAATAGTGTGAAAGGATTAGGCGGGTTGGGGCGGGGGGCGTGGAAGCAGACAACAGCGATCGGATAACAGAAAGCAAAGAGGAGCGGTGGGAGGGTTGGCGCGCGGTTTGATGGGGATATTTGCGGTCTTGCCACGGTCCCTCCGCTTCGGCCAGCAGAAAGCGCTGGCCTCCGGTCGGGATGACAGATAAAGAAAAAACAAACCCAAGAGGGCCGGGCAAGCCCTGCCCCTACAAACGAAAAAGAGTGGGAACACAGGCTGAAACCTGTGCTACAGGTTCAGGGCTTGGGGTTGGTGTTCCACATTTCTTGTTGGATTTTCCAGTCGCCTTTTGCGTCTTTGTGGAGGACGAAGAGGATTTTGCCGTAGCCTTCCATGGCGGGTTGATTGCCGGGAGGCTGGAGTCCCTGCGTTTCCAGACCCCATTCAGAGGCCCAGTCGCCGGAAACCTGGATGTCGCGGAAATCGATTTTTTCGCGGACGATTTTGTAGCCTGGCATCTGAGCGCTGATGTCAGTGATGAATTTGCCGATCGTGGGGCGGCCGACCATCGGGGACATGCTGGGAAGGAGGCTGACACCATCCTCGGCCCACATGGCGATGATGGCGGGATTGTCCATGCGCAGGTGGGCGTTAATGAATTTTTCGTTGAAGGCCAGGATTTCGGATTTGGGATCGGCGGGAGGCGCGGGCGTTTGGGGCGAACAGAGCGGAAGGAAGAAAAGAAAA
>DATLVJ010000003.1:0-18538 GCA_035577585.1 Candidatus Limnocylindrales bacterium | reverse complement strand
CTTCCAGGAGTTCATGGTCATGCCCGTCGGCGCGCCGAATTTCTCGGAGGCGCTGCGCTGGGGCGTGGAGATTTTCCATGCGCTGAAAACGGCGCTGAAGAAGCACGGTTACTCCACGGCGGTCGGCGATGAAGGCGGGTTTGCGCCGAGCTGCACGTCCAACGAAGAAGCGATTCAGATTGTGCTGGAGGCGATTGCCGCCGCCGGTTACAAACCCGGAGAACAGGTGGCCATCGCGCTGGATCCCGCGTCCAGCGAGTTTTACGACAAACCGAGCGCGAAGTACGTTTTCAAGAAGTCGGACAAGTCCGCGCACACTTCGCCGGAGATGGCGGCGTATTGGACCGGCTGGGTGGAGAAATATCCCATCGTTTCGATCGAGGATGGAATGGCGGAGGACGACTGGTCGGGCTGGAAGACACTGACGCAGAGCGTGGGAAGCAAGACCTCAAAGAAAAAGATCCAGCTGGTGGGCGACGATCTGTTCGTGACCAACACGGAACGCCTCTCCCGCGGGATCAACGAAGGCATCGCCAACGCCATCTTGATCAAGCTCAACCAGATCGGCAGCGTTACCGAAACGATTGACGCGATCGAGTTGGCGCGCAAGGCCGGATACAACTCCATCATTTCCCACCGCTCCGGCGAAACTGAAGACACCTTCATCGCCGACCTGGCGGTGGCGACGGGTGCGGGCCAAATCAAGACCGGCTCGGCCTCGCGCACCGACCGCATCGCCAAATACAACCAGTTGCTCCGCATCGAGGAAGAGCTGGGCTCCGCCGCCCGCTTCAACGGCAAAGCGCCGCTGCGCTGAACGGCTGCAGATTCCTGCCGACACCTGACGGCTCCGGTCGACACATTCTCTGCCCGGAAATCCGCTAACTTCTTGCTTTTTATCGAGAGCGCTTCGGACATCAACCTGCCGTAACTTCTCCCAGATCGAACCGGGGGTGTCCGATGGTGTTTCGCGGGCTGTTGCTGACTGGATTGGTGTGCGTTGCCGTTTTGCCAGCGGCGCGCGCGCAGGGCGGTTACGGGAATCAGGAGGTGCCGCGTTACGAGGCGGGGGTCCAGTTCACGGGAATTGTGCTGACAGGACCGATCACGACCGGGGATTTGGGCGTCGGCGCGCATTTTGGATACAACTTCCGGCGGTACGTTTCGTTTGAGGCGGACGCCAATGCGTTTCGGATTGGGGCCGACGCCACACACAACTATCACACTGGCGAGGCATTTTTCGGTCCGCGGTTTGGTTACGCGTTTCCGGACGTGGGTATTTATGTGAAGGTGCTGCCCGGGTTCATTCATTTTCCGAAGGACGGCGATTTGCCGCCGGCCGTGCTTAACCCCGCAACGCATTTTGCGCTGGATACCGGGGTGGTGTTGATCCGGTATTTTCCGAATCACGTCTATGTTCGATTCGACGGCGGAGCCACGATCATTAATTATGGCAGCGGGGTTTTTGTGGATCCGTTGAGCGGAGAGCGGGTGCATCTGGGGATAAGAGGTGGGCCGGCGTTTTCGTTGGGAGTGGGGGCGCATTTTTAAGGCGTTCAGGCGGCGGATTGTTGAGATTGTTTTTGGCGGCGGGCGTGGGCTATCACGAGGCGAATATCTTCGTAGGTGATCTGCTCGGGCACGGCTTCCTTGATGGGCTTAAGTAAGTCCATTCCGAGTCGGGCGGCGGCTTCGAGGATTTGTTGCTGGTGGATGGGATGAACCCAGTCCGGGCGGAAAGAGAGCTCGCCCTTTTCGATGAGGTCCGCAACCAGAACCACAACCGAGGATACTTTTCTGCCGCGAAGCTGGGCGATCTCCTCGAAAGTCCGTCCCTGATTCAATAATTCCAGTGTTTCCTGGGAAGGGCTGGAGGCCTTGGCATGCCACTCTTTGGTGGCGCGTTCTCCGTTGGAAAACCGGCGAAGCGCGTCGAGAATTTCCTGGCCGTAGAGTTCGCACTTTTTTTCGCCCATGCCGGAAATCTGGCGGAGTTCGGCGATGGTCCGAGGCTGGGCCTGGCAGATTAGATCGAGAGTAGTGTCGTGCAGAACGATGAAGGCGGCAATCATCTTTTCGCGGGCGGTATTTCTGCGCCATTCGCGGAGGAATTCGCGCAGCTCTTCGTTAACCCGAACGGTTGGATTCAATTCGTATCCGGCGGCTTCGAGAAGGCGGTTAGGATTCCGGGTTGGCTGCGGCGTTGCCGTTGAATTCTGATTTATCCCCGACAGCCATTTCGGAGTGCCGGCGCAGATGTCGCAGACTCCGCATCTATCCCATTTCGTCACTTCGCCGAAGTGATTGCAGATCTCTTTTTGCCGGCATTTCTCCCCGCCGACAAACCGCTGGATCTGGTGGTAGCGATCCCAGGCGCGGTCTTTTTCCTGCGAGTCTCCAATCCTGTTTATGAAGAAAGCGTGCAAGCCGTTGTCTTTCTTTTCCCAGAAAATGTAGCAGTCGGCGGGCAGGCCATCGCGTCCGGCGCGGCCGGTTTCCTGATAGAGCTGCTCGATGCTTTCGGGCAAGCCGAGCCGGACCACCGCGCGGACATTTGGCTTGTTGATGCCGAGGCCAAAGGCGACCGTGCCGACGAGCACGCGAGCTTCTTCGGACATCCATTTTTCCTGGTTTTCGCGGCGGGCAGAGGCGTCCATCTGTCCGTGATACCCGACGGCGGCGATGCCGTTCTCTTCGAGCAGATCGATGACTTCGCCAACGCGGGCGACGGTTGGCGTGTACACGATGACGTTGCCGTCTTTCACTTTTTTCACCGCTTCGACCACGCAAGAGTCCTGCATCGTTCCTTTGCACTGGCGGACGAAGTAGCGGAGGTTTTCGCGGCGGAAGCTGGAGACGGATTTCAGCGGGTCGCGGAGGTGGAGCTGGCCGACGATGTCGTGGCGGACCTGCTGGGTGGCGCTGGCGGTGAATGCGGCGATCGGATGATCGGGAAAGAGGGCGCGAAGTTTGCCCAGTTGGCGGTACTCGGGGCGGAAGTCGTGGCCCCATTGGGAAATGCAATGGGCTTCATCGATCGCGAAGAAGGAAAGCGGGACTTGCCGCAGCCAATCGGCGGTGCCGTCCATCAGGGCCCGCTCGGGGGAGACGTACATCAGTCGGTATTCCCCGGCGATGGCGCGTTGCTTCAGTTCGCGGCGGTCCGATTCAAGGACGGCGCTGTTCAGAAAGACGGCGGGAATGCCCATCTGGCGGAGTTGCGCAACCTGGTCCTGCATCAGCGCGATCAGGGGCGAGATGACGACGGCAGTGCGATTTTCCTGCAGCACGGCCGGAAGCTGGTAGCAGAGCGATTTGCCGCCGCCGGTGGGCATCACCACGCAAACATCGCGGCCGGAAGCGAGCGCCCGAACGATCTCTTCCTGGCGTGGTCGAAACGCGTCGTAGCCCCAGTAGCGCTTAAGCGCGTCGAAAAATTGCGAGTCGGGAATGGTTGTGTTCGGAATGGTCGAGGTGGCGGACATCAAAAGCTCCGGGAACGACGCAACCCCAGGGGAAGGGGGCGAAACGCAGTGGGCAGTTTCGCTTTAGTTTCGCTGAATGTCAAGCGCATTTTTGTTAATTTCCCACTTGGTAATCCACAGAAGAGGAAAGGCTGTGGAGAACTGATAGCCAACAGCCAGCATCCGTAAGCCATAAGCCGGAGGCTGGCAGCCGAAAGTGAGTCAGTAGCAGGGGCGTTCATGAGCGAAGGCGGCTGTAGGCCTGAAGCGGAGATTCATCTGGATGGTGGGCGGACCGTGGAGGCTCGCTGGAAGCGGGGCGGGAATCTTCGGCGATTCTGCGCATCCTGTCTGCGTAGCGCTGGGCAAAATAGGCGCGGGCCTCGTGCGCGTCATAGAAAACAGGCCGATCGGAACTGGGGACATTCCAAGAAATCGGAAGCGGATCGAATCTGTCACCATTGGCATTCGATTGGTTCTCGCGCTGCAACGAGCGAAGAGCGTGCATGAGGGAAATAGAGACATAGGAAAGGACGGCAGCTCGACGGGTGGAAATTTCGCCGCGGGAGAGACAGCCGAGAAGGCGGGAGAGGAAGACGGTGACGTCGGCGGCGGAACGAAACTGGTCGAGATCGCGGACGAGGCCGGCGGCGGGGTCTTCTTTTGGTTGGTGGCGGTGGCAGAAGAGAGAGTCAGGGGCGGAGGAAGAAGAGCGGCAACGGCGTCCCGAGGGGAAGGTGTGGGTGCAGCGTGGGAGCGAACGAAGAGAAGCAGGTGCGAGATTGCGTTTCATTTTGATCCTCGTATGGAAGAGATAGGGGGTGTACCCCGGTGTTTTTTGCAAAGAGTGCGGAAAGGGAAGAAAGGAAAAGAGATGAATGGGATACGGAAAATGAAAGAGTGGGGAAGTGATTGATCCGCCTTCGCTTGGGCTACGGCGGATCTGATGACCTTCGCTGAGACTTTAGTAGGCCGGGTTGGTTGGAGGCTGGACAGACACTACTCCGTACCTCCGATATACAGGATAGCAGATAGGGTAAGGTACTGACAAGTATCTAATTGGACAAAAATTGGTTACAGTACCGGGGCGCGTTCGAATCCGCCTTCGCTGAAGCTACGGCGGATGGTAGTTGTCCAGATCAGGAACCCAAGCGATTGGGTTTGGTGATATACTTATCATGCCTACGGTTCTGGTGTTTCGGGGGTTGGACGTCCGGATTTATACGAACGATCACCGGCCGGCGCACGTGCACGTTGTGGGACGCGGATGTGAAGCGAAGTTTCAGTTGAACTGCCCGGATGGGCCGGTGGAGGTTGTGGAGAATTTCGGATTTTCGCGGCGGGAGATGCGGCAGATCCTGGAGGCGTTGCAGGCGGCGGTCGGGTATCTCTGCCAGGAATGGAGGGGGTTTCATGGGATTTGAGGGGGATTTCAAGAGGGCGAGTGAAAGGGCGCGGGAGCTGCAGGCGAATGTGCCGAGAGCGGTGGCGGCGAGGTATGACCGGAAGACGGGACGAGTGGTAATTGGGCTGAGCTCCGGGCTGGAAGTGGGATTTTTGCCGGAACGGGCACAAGGGTTGGAAAGGGCAAGCGCGGCGGAATTGGAGGAGATTGAGATCACTCCTTCGGGATACGGGATTCATTTTCCGAAGCTGGATGCGGATTTGTATCTGCCGGCATTGTTGCAGGGGTTTACCGGGAGCCGGAAGTGGATGGCGTCGGGGCTGGGGAGGGTGGGGGGAGCGTCGCGGAGCCGGGCGAAAGCGGCGGCGGCGAGGAAGAATGGGAAATTGGGGGGACGGCCGCGGGTGAGGGGGAGGTGAAATGGGTTGGTGGAGGTTGGACAGACTAACTAACGATTCCCTACATCTAGCTATGTCGCACGCTTCGGCGTTTAAGAGTCTTTACAATATTCTTTTCGCTTGAGCCAGCGAACACCACTTTGGTCTAACACAACTGTATTAACGTCACCACCAATTCTGTTGGTCGCCTTGGAATCAATCGTCCATTGGACAAGCTGACTTATAAAGAGTTCCTCAGTTTGGGTATTCGTCAGGTCCTTTGGGAGGGAAGCCTTCCACTTGAGGAACTCCGTTCTAGCCCATGCTGTCGGAGTTGGCAAGAATTTTTGTACAATGCCGCCGTAGCCCATAGCCAAGGCAGTGCCAACTATCGACGGAGGATCGATTCTTGCGACGATGGTGTACGTCCCCGCGTCTTCCTTGAGAAATATCCCGGCATGTACAACAGTCAAAATACCTGATTCATTTACGGCGAATATGCCTTCAACTATCTCTCCGAAATCATTATTAGAATGTATTTCGCGTATAAATTCTTCTGAGTTTGTCGCCTTCAGAGGCATTTGAAAGAACTCTCTGCCACGGTGTCCCCAGATTGACGCAGCCCGGGTAGCCTCATCTTCCTTTCCTTTTGCAGTACGGGCCATTTGAAAGGCTTCCATGGCGGTACGGTTCGCGTCCCATAACCATGATTTACCGTCGGGTGTTCGTAAAAAATGCACAGACCCGGAAGCAGCAAAGGCACCGATGTTTTTGTAGGTTTTAATTTTACAGGTATCCTTGGCAACGTTGTTCTCGGTAATAAGTCGGCTGTCCGTGGCCACTATGATTTCGTCTTTCATGTGTTCTACAACGACGACGGTTCCCGAATCGAAGGCCGGAATGTCGTTCTGTCCGTCGGCGCTGGTGATTATTAAGACCGAAAAAAGGAGATTCCTAAGCGCGGTCTTCATCGGGAATAGAGTGTTGGTCTTTGGGTGGGGATTCCCTTCCCCGCCTTTAATCAGCATATTGTCCTGGGTACTTCCAAGCGGGGTACTTGAAGATGGGCCGGAGACGTAATTTGGGGAGGTCCGCATCCATGCGAACGCTTTGGACGCCATCGGGACCGGCAATCCACAGGGACTGACCATTGTCCGCAGGGAAAAAGCCATTTATCACAACGTGTGTCGGGCTCTTTTGAATTAACTGAAAAATGGGTTGGCCATCGGGAGCAACCACTTCCAGGGCATTCTCGTTCGAATTGGAGTCAAAGTGGGGGTCTCGGACGGCGAACCTATTCCCTCTTACCTCTATAATTGGCCCGAACTGGCCGCCAGCACCGATTGTGGCGTCTACAAGAAGCGTCTCGCCGCTCATATAAAACGAAAACGCAGGGCCATTTCTCATGACCATTGGTGTCCACGGTAGAGGGTTACGCAACCTTTCAATCGAAGTCGGAAAACTCATCCCATTCTCACCAAACGAAAAAGTCACTATGTCAGTCACATTCTTAAATTTGAGTTTAGGAGGCTGCGTCTGCGGAGCAGCGGAGTTTATTGTGACAGTAGTTGTATTGTTGTTCCCACCCACATTTACATTCGGGCTATTTTGTCCTTTGCTGTTTTGGCTTACAGGCGGGGAAGCAGGAGGCTTTTGTGGGGGCGAAGTAGGAGAATTTTGCGAGGGTGATGAATTCTGTTTGCTTGACGGTTGGTCACCGGAATTCTGGCCGCTTGGTTGTTGGCTGGCTGCCGGGGGATTGGCTGAAACGGTGCGCTTGTACCATGTCTGCGATATGAAAAGGGCCGCAGAGATGAGAAGTATAGTCCCTGAAATCCTTTGGATCACGTCGAAGCGCATCGGGTTAGTCACAGCAACTAAGATAACGATTCCGGCAAATACCGGTAGCACGAATCGTTCTATGAACAGTGGCACACTTGCTTTATGCCACATCCAAATGACAAATTCCATCGATTCTGGAGTTGCCAACCCAGTTGTATTAGTAAAGCGGGGAACCATAGGTATAAAGTGGACAATATGAATCTAACTTGCGCACAGAATGTTATACCTTTTCCTCCATATTATTCCGTGACTAGCCCGACTATCACAACAGTTCCAGCCAACGCCTATTCCTGGCTCTAGGCACTGTAATCTGCCCGGGGTTACCTACTCCCAAAAATGTCGCCGCGCCGACATTTTCGATTTTTCCCCTTATTTTTGGCACTTTTTTGAGTCATACGCGACCGAATACGAAAAAGAGTGGCACAGGCATTCTTGCCTGTAAGGTGTTGGTCGCCATTGGTTCAGGCGCACAGCCAGGAATGGCTGTGCCACATCGGCTGGCCCTTCTAAGGTGGCTCGCAAAAAGCCACCGGTCAAGGGTTGATACTTACGATTTGGCCAGGTTGAATGGAATCGATGTGCGCCAAGCAGGAGGGGACATGGACCAGCAGGTCTTTGAGGCGGTTGGAGGGGGCACGAAGAACGAGAATGGCGATGGTTCGGCCAGCAAAATTTTGCTGGTATTCGATGCCTTGATCCACGGTAACGAAAACATCGAAGTTGGCAATTTCAGCGGCGGCAAGAAGATCGCCATTCTGAAGTCCGGCGAGCCCAGCGTAACGAGCAGTTTGGCAATCGTGGCCGGGAAAGGCGTTGCGGAAACGCTCGTCGATGCATTCGTCGATAAGAATGCGCATTTAGGGACGCGCGAGCAACAGGTGTTTCGCTTCTTCGAGGGCGGCCAGAGCCGCTTCGCGGGAGACGGTGGGGAACCCCTGCAAAAATGCTTCGAGTGTTTCTCCGCCTTCGAGGTAGTCGAAGAGCGTTTGGACCGGCACTCGGGTGCCCCGGAACACGGGGGTTCCGCCGAGAATTTGCGGGTCTTTTACGATGACTTGCACGGGAGGATTGTACCACGCGGCACGCGCGCGGCGAGGGAAGAGGAGCGGATCGCAGCGACACAGGCACGGCCGAAGAGGGGCACGATTTATCGTGTCCCTACGGCGCGAATGGGAGCCTTGATGATTCAGGGCCTGGTGGAATCGGCGGTGATGTGGCCGGAGGAGCGATAGGAGGCGACGATTTTTTCAAAGGTTGGTTGCATGTCGTGGAAGAGAGGCTCGATGCACCAGACGGAGATTTTGGTGTAAGTGTTTCCCGACTGCAGGAAGGCGGAGAGGAACTCCACGGGGAGGTTGTTGCTCTTCTGGAGAGTACCGCGATAGAAAACCAGAATGGCGGGTTTGCCGTCGATGGTGGCGTTGGAGCGCGATAGTTCCTCGAAATTTGACAGGGTTCTGCGGACGCCAAGCATGGTCACCTCCCGGTAACTGTCCATCGAACCGGGATACTCTTCCTGGATGACCATGGCGAAACGCATTTTGTCCTTGGAGCTGAGCCCGGCCAGGGTGGTGGGAGCATTGCGAAGGTTTGGGTCAATCGTCCACTCCGGGGGCAGGGTGAGTGAGAATTTGGCCGTGCGGTTCACGTATTGCGTGCCAGTCAGGATCTCGTCGATTTTGGGGAGGGCCTGTTTGACCGTGGCCGCGTCGGGAGCCTTGGCGGAAGCATTTTCCGCGAAGGAGATGGTTAAAATGTCGCCGCGGTTCAATTGCACCTTGCCATACGAGGTTTCGACTTCAATCTTGTCGGAAGTGATGCCGGTCATGCGGCCGACAATTTTCGTGCCGTCTTTCAAGACAATTTCTTCCGCCAGCACGGGCAAAGCAGCGGTCAAAAAGAGCAGGCAGATGGTGAATGGCCGAAGCATGAAGCCCTCCTGCGCGGCGTGGGGCCGCGTTCCGTCGATAGGTCTTTGCGCACCCCGCCGTGGCATACGCCGGTGCATGAGTGCCAATTTCGGGTATCCAACCGCCGGCGTCGATAGGCGGATGGTACCAGCGGTCCAATTTCCAAGTAGTGGATTGGACACCAGAAGATGGGCGTTGCAACGGAGGCTGTAAGCCGGGGACGGAAAGGATAACGCAGAGGCCGCAGAGAGCGCAGAGTTCGTAGAGCGGAGCAGAGCAGAGCAGACCCACCCTCCGCAAAAAACGCAAAGGGTAGGCCACCCACAGAGAAGAAAAACCCGCACCCTGAAAATCGCAGGGTGCGGCACCCAAATGCGGAGATCAGGGTTTTTCGTTCCACCACCAGAGTGCGGGTAACGGCTTTTGCTGGGGGTAGATTTGGTTGAGGGTGTCGCCCTCGAAGAGTTCGCCATTTTTCATTACGTATTGGATGGAGTTGGTATTGTGGATGTCGTCGAGCGGATTTTTGTTGAGGACGACTAGGTCGGCGAGTTTGCCGGGTTCGATGGAGCCGAGGTCTTGCGCAAAGCCCATGGCTTCGGCGCCGCGAAGAGTGGCGGAGCGGAGGACGTCGAGATTGGAAGCGCCGCCGGATGCGAGGGCCCACATCTCCCAGTGAAAGCCGAGTCCCTGGAACTGGCCGTGGCTGCCGATGCAGACGCGGCCGCCGGCCTTGATGAGCTTGGCGTCCTGGGCGGCGAGTCGCGGGAAGGCGAGCTCGTCGGTGCGGGTCCAGATGCGACGGCGGCGGGTGCGGGCGTCCACGATGTTGTGCGGATGGAAGCGGCGGACTTTGGGATCGTCGTGGACTTCGGTGGTTTCGTAGAAATAGTTTTCAGCCCACGGACCGCCGTAGGCGACGATCAACGTGGGCGTATAGAAGATGCCGGAGCGGGACCAGAACTGGACGGCGTCGTCGAAGAGCGGGGTGATGGGCAGGCTGTGTTCGTTGCCGCTGAAGCCGTCGATGGCGTGGGTGAGATCGAGCTTCATGTCGAGGGCGCCTTCAGTGGTGGGCATGACGCCTTCTTTTTTGCAGGCCATGACCATCCACTGGCGCTGCTTGCGATTGCCGACGAGATAGGACTTGAGATAAGTGGTGCGATAAAACTGGCGATAACGGCGAACGACGTCGTCGGCATCGTCAGCGGACTGGAAGTCGGTGTCCGGAAAAACGCCGGGGCCGGTGGAGTAGGGGCGCGGGCCGATGATGTCGCCGGTGTCGACCAGGTCCTGGTAGGCGAACATGTCGTTGGTGGCGGTTTGCGGATCGCGACCGGCGGTGACGCCATAGGCGAGATTGGCGAGGAAGCTCCAGTTCTGGAGGTCGAGGACGCCGCGGCGGATTTCGGTCCAGTGCGGGTGAATGTCAATGAAGCCGGGCACGATAGTTTTGCCGGAGACGTCGATGAGTTTGGCGTCGGCGGGGACGCTGAGGCTGCCGGATTTTCCGACGGAGACGATGCGGTTGTCTTTGACGAGGATGTCGGCGTTTTCGAGAACTTCATCGCCGTGCATGGTGATGACGCGCGCGCCGCGGAGAACGGCCTGGCCGGAGGGAGTGTGGCGCGGGAAGGTGAGATTGACGGAGATGGTTTCCGGCTTCAGCTTGGGAAGTTTTTTCTTGTCTTCGTCTTTTGGAGGTTCAGCGGACGAGGCTGATTTGGAATTTTTGGCGGACTTTGGTTTTTCGGCCGGCTTGGGTTCGGGTTTGTCGTCATCGGCCTTCTTGGGCGCTTCAAATTCCACCTGATCGAGAGGCAAGCGAAAGAAGGTAGCGCCTTCGGCCCAGGTAAGGGTTTTTCCGCCGTCGGCAAATCCCATGTAATCGCCGCCGACTTCGGTGATTTTGCGGAGAGGAAGGGAAGATTTGGAAACATCAACGGTGGGAGTTTCACCGCCTGAGCGCGGGACGGCGAGGAGGTAGACCTGATTGCTGACCTGGGCAAGAGCCCACTTGCCGTCGGGACTGATGCGGACATCGTCGGCGGGATTGCCGTCGGGTTTGTCTGGATCGGGGAACCAGGTTTTGCCGACGACTTTGATGATGTTGCGGCGGTCGGTGCCGTCGTAGCGAAGAGAGATTAGGCCGGCGTCGGAGTAGACGTAGACGCGGTCGGGATCCGGGCCAAAATGAGGATGGACGGCGCCACGGGCGGGAAGAATGGGAGTGGCGTCGCCGCCGTCGGAGGGCAGCCAGATGAGATCGACATTGACGGGAGTGGAATCCCACTCGTCAAACTGCTCGATGTGGCCCTGGCGTGGGGCGCGGATAGCGACGATGCGTTTGCCGTCGGGAGAAAAATTAAGGTCGCGATAGTAGGCGGAGAGGCGGGTGAGTTGTTCGGGAGTGCCGCTGCCGTCGGAGCGGATTTTCCAGACTTGTCCGCCGTCCTGGGTCCAGGTGACGTAGGCGATCCATTGGCCGTCGGGCGACCAGGCGGGCATGAATTCGGGCGCGGTTGCGGAGGTGAGACGGCGCGGCAGGCCGCCCGCCTTCGCCGCAGAGGCAGCGGCTCCGGCGGGTGAACCACCGGGAATATCCATCACGTAAAGATGAGTGAGTGCGGAGAAGGCAAGACGTTTGCCATCGGGAGATTGCACGGGCTGCTGAATGAGGCGGAGTTGGACCGGGCCTTCGTCGACGCGCAGGGAGAGGCTGAGGTCGGGGCCGAGTTCGCGGGAGACTTTTGCGGTGAAGGGAATTTCGGTATCGGCGCCGGTGGCGACATTGATGCGATGGATTTTTCCGCCGTATGCAGCGACGACTTCCTTGCCGTCGGGAGTGAAAGCGTAGTTGGGGAGAAAGTCGCGAGTGAAGAGAGATTCCTGGTCGTCACGCTGGACGGGATATTTGAGCCAGTGCTCTTCGCCGCTTTTGAGGTCGCGGATGCGGAGACCGGTTTCGGTTTCGATGCGCGTGGCGTAGACGAGGAGATTGCCGTCTGGAGAAATTTCTGGGCGCATGGCGCTGCCAGGCGAGTCGGTGACGGTATCTTCATCGCCGGTGATGAGATTGCGGCGAACGATCTGTGAGAGCGGAAAGACTACGTTGTAAAAACCTTCCGGATTCTTGCGCGCGGTGTAATAGAGGAAACGGCCGTCTCTGGAGAGAGAGGGGCCGAGGGCGTTGAGCCACTTGCGCGGAGAGCTGTCGGCCTTGGTGTGGGACTTGGTGACCTGAACGCCGGCGCCGCCGCGGATGTGGTACATCCATAGTTCCGCGGCGCCGATGGGAAATTGAGTAAAGCGGGAGGCGACGACGTAGTAGCCGTCGGGGGTCCAAGTCGGCGAGGCGAATTCGCTTTGTTCGTCCTGGCTGAGTTGTTTGGGATTGGAGCCGTCCGCGTCAGCGATCCAGACATTTTCGGAGCCGCCGCGATCGCTGAGGAAGGCGATTTTTTTGCCGTCGGGGGAAAAGCGCGGTTGGGAGTTGAAACCCATGCCGGAGGTGAGTTTGCGTGCTTCACCGCCAGAGAAGGGCATCGAGTAGAGATCGCCGACCAATTCAAAGATGAGGGTTTTGCCGTCGGGAGAGACGTCAAGGGAAAGCCAGGTGCCTTCGGAGGTTTTGTAGTCGACGTTGCGGGAGGGCTTGAGGGGGAGGGGTTGATCTTTCTTGGCGTCCTCGGCTGCGCTGGAAGCGGCGGGTATAGCGAGGATCGCCGCCAAAATTGCAGGGAAGAAGATAGCTTTCATGTGTGCCTCCAGGCGCAGGGCGGTACGTTAGTCTTGCCGGACAGGCCGTGTCAACGAGGAACGACCGGATGAGACGAGATAGATGAGTGCATGGACACAGGCCCCGGCTTTGTTGGTTGGACGCGGGAGATGGGAAAAAGATAACGCCGAGACGCAGATAGGGCTGAGGTAAGAGAGGAGCAGAAAACCCAAGCGCATAGGCAGGAATGACTGTGCTGCAGGAGAAGACGTACCTGCCGGAGGTCGACTAAAAGAAATCGAGGAGAGGTGTCCGGTGCCGCGGTCAGCGGGCGTGGGTGATGACCCAGTTTGCGAAGGAGTGCCATAGAGCAGTTTTGCCGAGGGGAAGGCGGATTAACTCGACGACGATCAGCACCGCTCCTGCCCAGAGGGTGGCGCGGTGGATTTTGCGGATGGACCACAGGTCGTAAGCGATGAGGAAGAGAAGGAAAACAAAGCTGGCCAAGCTGGCTGACAAGACGTTCCGGGACACGAAAGCGAGGGGCCAGCGGGCGATTGCGGCGACCATCAGAGCCGTAGTCGCAATGTAGATATAGCGTTTATGTGCGGGAGAATCCTTGCGGTTCCGGAAGGCAAGAAAGATGAATGTAGCGAAGAGGAGCATGTCGCTCATCGGGACGAGGTAGAAAGCTTGGGGATCGCGGCCGAAGGGGTCGAGTTGGCCGGCGTGGCGGAGGAGGGAGTCGGTAGAAGCCATGACGCCAAGAATCACCATGAGGCAGCCGAGGAGGAATCCGGCGATGCCGAGGCGGCGGTGGACGTCAGTGCGGCCGGCGGCGACGAGCGAGGTTTGGGTTACGAGAAGGAGAATCCAAGCGGTGAAGGCGGCGCCGTGGATGTGAACGATCGGGCTGGGCAGCGGGGCGCGGAAGACGCCAGCGAGGAAATAGCTGCGGGCGAATCCGATAAAGACGGAGAGGAGCATGAGGAACGCCATGGCGGAAAAGAAGTAGTGGTCGTAGCGGCGGCCCGGCGGGCCGGGGATTGGGCGGGCGGATTGCTGCGGCTGCGCAGTGATTGTGGCCAAGATACCTCCGTAAGAACGTGGACTGGCGAGGAATGCGCGTCAACCTGTGAATTGTAGGCATTGTATACGGGATTGGTGTGGAGCGCACTTGCGGATGTTCGCGGAGAGAATCGGAGTGGCCGATCTAAAGATCGACCACTACAAAAGGCGGCGTAGGGTTGTGTGACAAGTGGAGTGCGAGCGGTCAGGGTTTGGCTGGGGGTTTTGTGCCGGGCTTGGTCATTAGTTTTTCGGCTTCTGCCAGGGCTTGGGCGGCGGGAATTTCGGCGCCGGATTTGTCGACGTAATGGATGTCGAAAGGGCCGTCCATAGAGACGATTGCGGCGCAGGGTTTGGAGCCGGAACACTTGTCCTGGTGAATGTGCTTGGCGGGGAGATAGTTGTAGTCGCCATTGGTAAGGAGAGCGGGTTTTTCTCCCTTCATGGAGATTTCGAGCAGTCCGCTGAGAGGAACCACGCTTTCGTTGATGCTATGCCAGTGCCAGGGAACGATGCAGCCGGGGGTGAGCTTGATCTCCACGGTGGAAGGGCCCTTGTCGGGGTCGCCTCGGAGGACGGCGAGCGTGATGCAATCGGGCGCACCATGCGCGGGAGCGTATTTCTGGGAAGAGGCTTTGCTGATGATGGCGGCGTCGGGAGTTTCTTGAACCGACGCGGGCACAGCGGAGAGGAGAAGTGCGACGAGAAGAATTGTTTTCATGGGTGGCTCCGTTTGGTGTCGGGATACGTTAGTTGTTTTGGAGGAGGAGTGTCAATGGAGAGAGAGAGGAAGAGTGGCAGACGGAAGTTTCGTGAGTAAGTTGGGTGGCTGGTACTCTTGAGTGTGGTTTTTTGCGGCGCATTCCATTCCGACCTGTTGAGGGTTTGGCGGTGGGGGCGCAGATCTGTCGCACCTACGGCGCTCTGTTTTCTTTTCGTTTTGTTCCCAGTGCTTACGCACTGGGCTAATTTCTGCCGCGCCTCTGGCGCTGGGTCGAGGAATTGACGGTTGATGGAGAAAGGATTCAGTGCCGCCGATAATTAGTGCGCAGAAGTTGGGAAAGCGGTTTGGGGCTACGCCGCTGTTTCGGGAGATTTCGTTTACGGTGTCGGAGGGAGACCGGATCGGGATTGTGGGGCCGAACGGGAGTGGGAAGTCGACGCTGCTGGCGATGCTGGATGGGCGGGTGTTACCGGACAGCGGAGATGTGGCGGTGCGGAAGGGGATGCGGGTCAGCGGGGTGGAGCAGATTTCGGAATATGCGGCGGGGGATACGGTTCGGTCGGTGGTGGATGCGGCTTTGGACAGGGCGAAGGTGGCTGAGGCGGAGCGGGCAGCGCGGAAGGCGGAGATTTTGGGACGGGCGGGATTTCTAGATTTGGAGGCGCGGGCGGATTCGTTGTCGGGAGGTTGGCGGAAGCGGCTGGGAATTGTGGAAGCGCTGGTGCAAAAGCCGGACGTGCTGCTGCTGGACGAGCCGACGAACCATCTGGATCTGGCGGGAATCGAGTGGCTGGAGGGAGTGCTGCAGAATGCAGCATTTGCGTGCGTGGTGGTGAGCCACGACCGGTATTTTCTGGAAAATGTGGCGACGGCGATTGTGGAGATCAATCCCGTGTATGAGAACGGGACGTTTCGGGTGGAAGGGAATTACAGCACGTTTCTGGAGGGGAAAGAGGCGTACCTGCACGCGCAAAGGAATCGCCAGGAGGCGTTGGAGAATCGTGTACACACGGAGATTGACTGGCTGCGGCGCGGACCGAAGGCGCGGACGACGAAATCGAAGGCGCGAATTGATACGGCGCACAAGTTGATTGGGGATTTGGCGGAGTTGAATGCACGGACACGGACGACAAGCGCGAAGATTGATTTTACGGCGAGCGAGAGGAAGACAAAACAGTTGATGACGATGGATGCGGTGACGCACGGGATGGGCGGGCGGACGCTGTTTCGGGATATTCATTTTGTGATTACGTCGGGGATGCGGGTTGGTTTGGTTGGGCCGAATGGAAGCGGGAAGACGACGCTGCTGCGGCTGCTGAATGGCGAGTACCGGCCGGAGCAGGGGAGCCTGAAGACCGCGGAGAATTTGAAGATTGTGTATTTCGATCAAAACCGGGAGCTGGATCCGGAAGTGACGCTGCGGCGGGCGCTGGCGCCGGACAGCGACGCGGTGATTTACCAGGGGCAGGTGATTCATGTGGCGTCGTGGGCGGCGCGGTTTTTGTTTTCAGGGGAGGCGT
Organism: Candidatus Limnocylindrales bacterium; assembly: GCA_035577585.1. Lineage (GTDB taxonomy): Bacteria > Acidobacteriota > Terriglobia > Acidiferrales > UBA7541 > Acidiferrum. Next base: position 2,510 of record DATLVJ010000003.1, on the reverse strand, counting down.
TGAATCAGAAGGTGGGGAGGCTTTCGGGAGGAGAGAGGGCGCGGGTATTGATTGCGCAACTGATGCTGCAGCCGGCGGATGTGCTGCTGCTGGACGAGCCGACAAACGATCTGGATATACCTACGCTGGAGATATTGGAGGAAAGTTTATTGGAATATCGCGGGGCGCTGGTGCTGGTGACGCATGTCCGGTACATGCTGGACCGGGTGTCTACGGTGGTGCTGGGGTTGGATGGATTGGGGAATGCGGAACGGTTTGCGGATTATGCGCAGTGGGAGATCTGGCAGCGGGGGCAGTTGGCGGCGGCGAAGATTGAAGAGCGGGCGGGGGAGAAGAGTAAAGCGGCAGGAGCGGCGGTTGCTGCGGGTGCGAAGAAAAAATTGAGCTACAAGGAAACACGGGAGTTGGAGACGATGGAGGAGCGGATCGCGGAGGCGGAGAAAGAGTTGCAGGGGAAGCATGAATTGTTGCTCGAACCGTCGGTGATGAGCGATTCGGTACGGTTGCGGGAGTTGTCGCTGGAGTTGGAGGCAGCACAAGAGGCCATTGATGCGATGTATACGCGGTGGGGAGAGTTGGAGAAGCGAAGTAAATAGGTGATGAAGTAAAGAAATAAAGATGTAATGAACTAAAGAGGGGAATTAACACAGAGGACTCGGAGAAAGAGCACAGAGAGCGCAGAGGAAGAGGAGAGGAATCGCGCATTTAGGGCGTAAGAGCCCACCCTTAGAAACCAAGGGTGGGGCACCCTCAAGTTCATTTGTTTGGGCGATATAACGGGAGATCGAAGGCATAGGCGGAACACCTTCGCGATTAGTTGTCGTTCCTGGCATGGGGTGACATAATTTCAGACTTACGGTGAGGGAATGCCCGGGGAATCTGGCCTTGCTTGGGCGGCTGGACACGGGCACTGCTCTGAGGGGGAATTATGGCGATGCGCGATAGCTGGGTGGAGAAGAGGGAAGCGGCGCAGGCCCAGGCGAATGGGTCGCGGAATATGTCGCAGATGCATTTGGCGCGGCTAGGCGTGATAACGGAAGAGATGGAGTACGTAGCGAAGCGCGAGAAGTTGGACCCCGAGGTGGTACGCAGCGAAATAGCGCGTGGGCGCGCAATTATTCCCGCGAACATCCATCACCGCAACCTGGAGCCGATGGGGATAGGGATTGCGTTCAATTGCAAGATCAACGCAAACATCGGGAATTCCGCGACGACCTCGGAGATTCAGGAAGAGTTGAAGAAGCTGCATCACGCCGTGCATTACGGCGCGGATACGGTGATGGACCTTTCGACCGGGGGGAATATTCCGGAGATCCGGCAGGCGATTATCAATAATTCGCCGGTGCCGATTGGAACCGTGCCGGTGTATGAGGCGATTTCGCGGGTGCGGCGGCCGGAAGATATCACCATCGACTTGATGCTGGAAGTGATTGAAGAGCAGGCGGAGCAGGGCGTGGATTACATGACGATTCACGCGGGCGTGCTGCGGGAGCATGTGCCGCTGGTGCGGAAGCGGATCACCGGGATTGTGTCGCGCGGCGGATCGCTGATGGCGCATTGGATGGAGCACCACAAGAAGCAGAATTTCCTGTACGAGAACATCGAAAAGGTGTGCAAGATTTTCAAGAAGCATGACGTGAGCTTTTCGTTTGGCGATGGCTTGCGGCCGGGTTGCATCGCGGATGCGAGCGACGAGGCGCAATTTGCCGAGTTGAAGGTGCTTGGCGAGTTGACGAAGAAGGCCTGGGAACATGATGTGCAGGTGATGATCGAAGGGCCGGGGCACATTCCGTTGGACAAGATCAAGGAGCAGGTGGACAAAGAGATGGAATGGTGCCACGAGGCGCCGTTCTACACGCTGGGGCCGCTGGTGACGGACATTGCGCCGGGATACGACCACATCACGAGCGCGATTGGGGCGGCGATGATCGGGTGGCACGGGGCGTCGATGCTGTGCTATGTGACGCCGAAGGAACATTTGGGATTGCCGAATCCGGAGGATGTGAAGCAGGGTGTGATTGCTTACAAGATTGCGGCGCATGCGGCGGACGTGGCGCGGCACAGGCCGGGGGCGCGGGATCGCGACGATGCGCTGAGCTATGCGCGGTTTTTGTTTGATTGGAACAAGCAGTTTGAGTTGTCGCTGGATCCGGCGACGGCGAAGGCGATGCATGATGAGAATCTGCCGGACGATTTTTATAAAGAGGCGAAGTTCTGCTCGATGTGCGGGCCGAAGTTCTGCTCGATGAACATTACGCAGTTGGCGGAAGCGGAGAGCGGGAAAGATCAGGCGGAGCGGAAGCAGAAGTTCGCGGAGTTGTTGGTGAAGGTGCAAGGCGCAGGCGCGTAATTCAGCCTTTTAATTCATAGACTCGGAAATATCATGATAGCGCCGGCCGACTCACAGCCTTTTAATGATCTGCGGATGGAAGGGGTGACGCCAAGCAGGAAAATGCGCCCGCCTCGGAAGGCGGCCGCTACATAGGCTGGAGTTAGTAGGGTAAGATTTA
>DATLVJ010000002.1:0-9406 GCA_035577585.1 Candidatus Limnocylindrales bacterium | reverse complement strand
GGAAACCTGTCCACCGCGGTTTCCGGGCTGGAGTTCGTCACCGCTGCCGGTGATGTGGTGAAACTTTCGCGCCAGAAAGACGGCGAGATTTTTCACGGAGCGGTTGTCGGCCTTGGTGCCCTGGGCGCGGTGACCAGGGTGACGCTGGATCTGCGGCCTACCTACCAGGTGCAGCAATACGTTTTCGAGAATCTGCCGCTGAGTGAACTCCTACACAATTTTGACGCCATCGAATCGGCGGCGTACAGCGTGAGCCTCTTCACCGACTGGCAGAAGAAGCGGATTAACGAAGTGTGGCTGAAGAGCCGTATGGACAACGGAAAATTGTTCGACGCCCCTGGGGAATTTTACGGAGCCAAACGCGCCACCAGGAATCTGCACCCAATTGCCGAACTTTCCGCCGAAAACTGCACCGAACAGATGGGCGTGCCGGGACCTTGGTACGACCGGCTGCCGCATTTCCGCATGGGATTTACGCCAAGCGCCGGAAAGGAATTGCAGGCGGAATACTTTGTGCCGCGCAAAAATGCGGTCGACGCGATTCTGGCGGTGGAGAAATTGCACGATCAGGTCGGCCCGCATCTTTTAATCACGGAAATTCGCACGATTGCAGCGGATCATTTCTGGATGAGTCCCTGCCTGAACCAAGACTCAGTAACTATCCATTTCACACTGAAGCCGGATTGGCCTGCAGTAAGCAAATTGCTTCCCGTGATTGAACGGGAACTGGCGCCGTTTGGGGCGCGCCCGCACTGGGGAAAACTGTTCATGATGGCGCCCCCGCGACTAGACTCCTTGTATGGGAAGCTGCCGGAGTTTCTGGCGCTGGCCCGGAAATACGATCCCGAGGGGAAGTTTCGCAATGATTTCCTGAACTCCAATCTCTTCGGCGCGACTTCGTAAAGTGAAGTAAATTCAGCCATTAAAATGAACTGGGAGATGATCGATGGCCTTTGTTCCATTTTGGAACGAAACTCTCGGTACATCGCCTCCAGGCAGTTCCAATTTGGAACATAGCTCCCCTACTAATTACCACTCCTTTTATACACTTTTGGTTGACGCTCCATTCTCCGCACGCTAGTCTCCCTTCAGGTTTCCCTCTTATCTCGTTCACAAGCTGAGCCCCGCGTTCAGCGCTAGGAAGTCTGGAATGAGTTCACGCCCTTCTGGCGGCGGAAGCCGCCGTAGTGTAGTTGCGTTTTGCGTTGCGGCTGGGATTGCCATGAGCTTGGGAATTTCCCGAGCGGCAGCGCAAACCTCGCAGCCCCTGCTCTTCGTGGAGACGACCGCGAACAATCAAGCCACCGGAGCGGTAACTTTTTTGCGCGACGACTCCAGCGGCGCGCTGACTCTCCTGCCGGGTACGCAGACAACGTTCAGGAATCCGTGCGCACCTTCCACGATCGATCCCAAGGGCCGTTTTCTCTACGGCTACTGCGCTGACGGGGTCGCGATGTACACACTGAATACCGGCACGGGTGCGCTCGCCGAAGTGGCGACGTCACCCTATCAGGCTTCGACCGGGCAATTCGGAGTGCTGGTGATTGCCGAAAGTTCCGGCCAGTTCGTGTACCTGTTGAAGTCCGACCTGTTGCCCGCGCCAGCGACCAGCACGCTGACGCTGGATACTTTTCACGTGGACGCGGTCTCGCCAGCGCTGGTGCCAGTGAGCAGCCAGATGTTACCGCTCGAAGGCGTATGGGTGGACGGCGGCGCGGCCGCAGATCCCAACGGCCACGGTATCGCCATTTTGATCAACCAGTTCCCTTCTCCGCCGACACAGTTTCCGAATGCGGTGCTGTACCTGATCACATTCGACCCCTTGACCGGAGTGCCAACGCTGGACCCGAGTGGCGGAACGGTGGTTGGTAACCGCGGGCTGGGCCTTCGCATCAGCGCACGGGGAAACTTCCTCGCGCTCGGATACGGCTCAAGTCGCGCTTCGCTTTCGATCTACCAGGTCAACACAACGAATTTCACGCTGACGCCTGTGGGAACCGAGGACCTGGGGAATCAACAAAGTCCCACGGGCATCGATCAGATGTTTCCGAGTTCGATTTTTTTTGACCCCACAGGCCAGGTGACCTACGTACGAGTGCCGCTGTCTGGCGCGTCAAATTGCTCCAACTGCTTTGAGCTGCTGGATACCAGCACCTTTCTGGTGCTGCCGTCGTCGCCGATGCCCGTCACCAGTGCAAACTTCTTGAGCGGACTGCAAAATCCGCAAGCTCCCTTTAGTTATACGGCGAGCGCGGCGAACGGCGTCTTTGGAATCAGCGTTTATCAGGTGGATCCGGGTACCGGACTGCCGAGCCAGCCGGCCGCGATCAGCCAGCCTTTTTTCCAGCAGTCCACGCAGGTCTTGCCGGTGGTGGCGTCGGTCGGCCCATCGGGTGGACAAGGCACGGTGGGGCCGGTGCTGTCGCCAAGCACATTGAGCCTGACATTTCCCGACACCGCCACCGGGCGGACAAGCGCGTCGCAATCGATCACACTGACCAGCAGCGGCGATCAGGCGGTAAGCTTTCAATCCGTCGCTGTCACCGGTGCGAATGCCGCCGATTTCCAGGAGAGCGACAATTGCGTTTCAACGGTAGTGCTGCAGCCGAAACATTCGTGCACGATTTTCATTCTGTATGCTCCCACGAGCGTCGGCTCGAGCTTGGCGACGTTGAATGTTCTGGATAGCGCGCTGGGAAATCCGCAGCAGTACAGTTTGAGCGGAATGGGAATCGCACCACCTCCGCTGGCACCGGTCGCGGAGCTGAATCCGGCGGGTACTTTCGATCTTACGGGAACGACGACGCAGGGCACCACGGCCGCGCCGCAGAATCTGACCGTTTCGAACACCGGGACAGCGCCATTGCACGTCAGCGCGATCGGCTTGAGCGGATTGAACGCCGGTGATTTTTCCCTGGCCGGATCGAATTGCGTGGGAACGGCGGTGGCGGCGGGCGCGAGTTGCACGATTCCGGTGACATTTGCGCCGCTGGCATCCGGGATCCGTACGACAACGCTGACCCTCACGGACGACGCGGCGAACTCGCCCCAGACGGTGACCTTGAACGCCACGGCGGCCCCCGCGGCTACAATCTTCGCCTCTGCCGGAGCCACGCTGAGCCTTCAGGTCACCGCTGGCCAGTCCGCTCAATTCAATCTGCAAGCCACGCCAGGCGCGGGGTTCAATGGGACGCTGGCGTTCGCGTGCTCCGGAGCACCGGTGGGCGCGGCCTGCAGCGCGCCAACCGTGACAGTGAGCAACGGAGCGCCCGCAAATTTTGCAGTGACGGTGACGACCAGAGGAAGTGCCGCGGCCGCCCCCAGCACTCCACCATCAATTCGCCGATTGCCGGCAAATGTTGCCGGCATGGCGGCGCTGCTAATCCTGCTGATGGCGTTCTGGCTCTACCTGCGCAAAGGCAAGCGCCGAGAAGGTTCAGCAGTCGCTTTTAATTGGAAGACAGTCGTCGCGCTGGTGTGTTTCTCGCTCATACTCAACGGTTGTGGCGGGGGCGGCGGCACAAGTTCCGTTCAACCTCCACCGCCCGTCATCACACCGTCCGGAACTTACCTGCTCACCGCCACGCCCTCCGCTACACCGGCGGGCTCCGCGAAAACCTTCCCGCTTTCGCCGATTACGCTAACCCTGGTAGTGAAATGAATGTTCCGCTGTAGCTCACCCCTTCAGGGGTGAGGGTTTCCAGCGCGCACGCAAAATCATTCCGTGACATAGAAAACCGTCAGGCCTGAGCTACAGGCGTTGTTGAAAACTATTTGGCGTAGCTGACGCGGTAAATCACGTTGGCGCCGTCGTCGCTGACCAGCAAAGCGCCGTCGGGCGCAACTGTGACTCCGACGGGGCGGCCATTCACGTTTTTGCCCGCGGGATCGGGCACGAAACCCGTCAGGAACGGCACTGGGTCCGCCGCTGCCTTCCCGTCCTTTACTCCGACGAAGACAATCTGGTAGCCGGCGCGGGAAGCGCGATTCCAGGAACCGTGTTCGGCAAGGAAAATTCCCCCGCGATAGGATTCCGGAAATTGCTGGCCGGTATAAAACGCGAACTGCATCGGCGCCACGTGAGCCCCGAGCAGAACATCCGGAATGATGGCTTTGGCGACGAGATCGGGTTTCTGTGGCTCAACGCGGGAATCCACGTTGTCGCCGATATAGCTGTACGGGAACCCGTAGAAGCCCCCGTCCTTCACGGAAGTCAGAAAATCCGGCGGAAGATTGTCGCCGAGTTCATCGCGTTCGTTCACTGAGGTCCAGACCGCGCCGGTGGCCGGTTCAACGGCCAGGCCGACGCCGTTGCGCAAGCCCGAAGCATAGACCCGGGCGTTTTTTCCGTCGGGATCGCAAACCAGAATCGCGGCCCGGCGCTGATCTTTTTCAATGTCGATATTTCCGGAAGAGCCGACGCTGATATAAAGATGCTGGCCGTCTTTGCTGAACGCCAGGGTGCGAGTGGAGTGGCCGCCCGTGTTCGGCAGGTCGAGGACGTGCTCGGATTCGCCCGTGCGCTTGGAGGTTTGCTTGTCGTAGCGAAAGCGCACCACCTCCCCGGTGTTGCCGACATACACATAATCGTCATGAAACGCGATACCGAAGGGGCGCTTCAGGCCGCCGGCAAAAACCTCGCGTTGCGCTGCGCCGCCGGAGTGTTGCGGGTCGCGAAGTACCACCACTTCGCCGGCGCCGGTGTCAGCGGCAAAAATGTCGCCATCTGGCGCCGTCGTCAGGAATCGTACGTACTTGAACTCTTGCGCGAAAATATTCACCTGAAATCCGTGCGGTACCGCTGGGAGAAAATTCTTCGGAGGTTTTACACCCGAAGGGCCGTTCCCAGCGGATTTTGTGGCGAAAGGCGCTGGGAGTTGCGGCTTTTTCCCATAGGTAACTTGCGCCGAAGCTGGCTTCAGGAACAGCAGGGTGGCGCCAAGAATCAAGAGATGCGCGGGACGCAGGGACATGCCTTTTCTCCAATGGTGAAATGAGATTCTTTTTCCTGAGATGCAGCCGGGCGCAGCCCAGTCACCGGCCACGTTGGGCGGGAACAACAGCATAAACTGGTGCGCTTCAACTGGGAAGAACCAGAATCGGAGGATTGGTACCTAAGCAAGGGCATGCGCACGAAACCGGTGATTCTCGCCGGAATTTAGAGTATAAATTGCCCTGTAACTTCCCCCGTGGCCTCGCACTCTAACCGAGTGGATGCCAAAGCGCGGCCCCTTCCCGAAATATAGGCCCGAAATATAGGATCATCGAGAAGCGTAATTCTTTTGGGTGGCATCCAATAAGGGATACTGCTGTGAAATCGGCAAGTCGGGGATACCGATGGAGCCGGCTGGGAGCACGATGATGCGGAATTGGATTCGGGTTATTACTTTTGGCGCGGCTGCAGCGGCGCTGGTCATGTTCGCGGCGTTCAACTCGCGTGCGAAGGCGCCGCGTGCGAATACCGCTTTCCCCCGGCCGGCGCTGGATCAACCGATGGCCGCCACCAAGGGCAAAGAAGTGGCGGTAATATCCGGCGGCTGCTTCTGGGGCATCCAGGCTGTATATGAACACACCAAGGGCGTGATTTCGGCGACCTCGGGCTACGCGGGCGGTACAGCGGATACAGCGCAATACGAATTGGTTGGCAGCGGGAAGACTGGCCACGCGGAGAGCGTGAAGGTGGTTTTCGATCCTTCGGAAATTACCTACGGGCAGATTCTGATGATTTTCTTTTCCGTGGCGCACAACCCGACGGAATTGAACAAGCAGGGACCGGATTGGGGAACCCAATACCGCTCTTCGATCTTTTATGGCAGCCCCGATCAGAAAAAAATCGCGGAAGCGTACATTAATCAGCTGAACGGGGCGAAGATTTTCAGCAGCAAAATCATGACCCTGGTGGTGCCGCTGAACAACGCATTTTATCCAGCCGAGGGATATCACCAGGATTATCTGAAGCACCACACCGATAATCCTTACATCGTAATCAACGACCTCCCGAAAATCCAAAACCTCAAGAAGCAGTTCCCCGAACTATACAAGGATTACTAATCCTGTAGCTCGCCCCTTCAGGGGCGAGGGTCTCCCTTGCGATAACAAAATCGTGCCGCGGTCATGAAATCCCTCGGCCCTAAAGCGCCATCTATTTTTTCGGCCGCTCCGTGATCGGCTTGCCCTGCGGCCCCGGCATCGGGCTCTTGTGCGCGCTCCCCGGCAGATCACTCAACAATTCGTCGAGCCCCGGATACGCGTAGACGGTTGGCGCGTGATCCTGCATCAGCCCGCCGGTGTCCGCGGTTGGGCCGTAGTTGCTGTGTAAATCGCGGCCCAGCATGCGCAGCATCGCCATCTGCTGGCCGCGGTGGTGCGCCGTGTGAGCGATGCGTCGGGTCATCACCCAGGCGATGGAACGCTTCACGCTAAAGAAAGTGGTTCCGCTTTCCCACCAGGACTCGTCGCGCGCTTGCATCACGGCTAGGCGTTTCGCGCTGTCTTCCGCGTAGCGGCGGATAAATTCGACCCGCGTTTCCTGAGCGGGCAGCGGCGGCGCGGAAACATCGACCGCCAGCATGGTGCGCATCCAGATATCTTCACTGACGCATTGATGGACCATCTGCTCGTGAACGCTGCGGCCGCGGGGATCGCCGGCGTTCGGTCGAACCTCCATGTCCGTATCCCGAAATTCGCTCCAGACGCTTAGAACCTTGATGCGTTCCGTGGCGTAGGTTTCCAGTAGAAAATCATAACGCACGACACACCTCCATCGGCTACACGGCCCATTGGATGCCTGAGAGTACAACGCCGTGCAGATTTTACTCCATCATTTAAAACTGGAATTCCTTCTTGACTTGCCCACAACCGGGGCGTATTCAGGAGTTCCACGCGCAGAGTGAACTGTGAAGTTCCCTCCCGTTGCTTCAACCTCCCTGCGCGCCCAACCCGAAAAATCTAAAGGAGGCATTATGTGCGCTGTTAAAGCAATTCCTGAAGGATTTCATTCCATTACTCCGGCAATCGTTTGCAAGGGTGCGGCTCGGGCGATCGAATATTACAAGGAGGTGTTTCACGCCAAGGAAAACGTGCGCATGCCCGGCCCGGGCGGCACAATCATGCACGCCGAGCTGCGGATTGGCGATTCCGTACTGATGCTCAGCGACGAATTCCCCGGCATGACCAGCGCTCCGCCGGCGGATTCGCCGAACTCGATCAATCTTTTCCTGTACACAGAGGATGTGGACACCGTGTTCAATCGAGCGGTGAAAGCCGGCGCGAAGGTCGAAATGCCGCTGGAAAACCAGTTCTGGGGCGATCGCTACGGGAAAATTCGCGATCCCTTTGGCCATCGCTGGGGGCTTGCCCAGCATATTGAAGATGTGGCGCCCGAGGAGATGAAGAAGCGCTCGGAGGCGTTTACCGCAAAGTTGAGCAAGGCCGCCGGAAAATAGCGGCCACAAAGGAGGGGGGAGGTCGAAAGGAACGAAATTCCGGCCTCTCTTCTACCCAAGTTGGGAACCGAAACTCCGACTGAGTTTTAGTACTGCACTCCTAGCGTTTCTAGTACCACTAACCTAATTATTATGAATATCTTAGGGCCAACTTTTTCCCATCTTCATACCTCCGAAGGCAAGTCACATCGCACGTCTTGAAAATATCCTTCAAAAAGGTGCTTTAACTCGCTCATTTTCAGTACACCTCATTCTGAGCCTTCTGGCACGTGACTTGCCCTTATCCACAGCGCAGGGCCCGCAGCCTTGCTTAGACCATGGGGAGACACGGATGAAATTTGCCAGGCTGCTAGGGCTATTTGTGGTTGGAATGATGCTGGTGCCGTTCGCTTACGCGGATGGGCCGGTAACAATGGTTTTTCAGGGCGTAAACGGTGCGAACGACGGCCAGTATTATGTCAGCCCGTACTATGGGACGCTGAACGGCCAAACGGTTACTCTCTTCTGCGACGACATCCTCAACGAAGTGAATTTCGGGCAGACGTGGCAGGCGAACGTCACCAATCTTGCCACCGCCGTTAACGCCAACGATTTTTCCCAGACGCGCTATGGCAGCGTTGCGGGTTCGGCGGTGCTGGGCAATCCGGCGTTGGCCTACGAAGAAGCCGCTTGGTTGACGACGCAGTTCGCGTCCAACCCCGGCGATCTCGTGAACCTGCAATACGCTCTGTGGGACATCATGAATCCCGGCGCGCGCGGCAACGGCAACCTCGACGTTCAGAACTGGCTGCTGCTGGCGGGCCTGAATTACGGCACGATCAATCTGAACAATTTCGAAATCGTCACGAACGTTGGACCGCTGACGCTGACCGGGCAGGTGCAGGAGTTCATTGTGCCGACGCCGGAGCCGGGAACACTGGCGCTGCTGATCTGCGGGATGCTGGCTGTATGCGTGCACCTGATGCGGCGCGGACAGTTGACGACCTAAATCGATTCAACAAAATCCGTTCGAAACGCCCTCGGCCCTGGCAGGGGGCGTTTTTTTCCTCTGTAGCTCAGGCCTTCCAGGCCTGAGGGTTTTCGTTACAAAAGCGTTTATCTCAATCGCCACGGAAACCCTCACCCCTGAAGGGGTGAGCTACAGTTGCGCACGCCCGCCCAGTTCGAGAGGCCAGAGCCAGGCCGCCCCGCGGACTCCGCTGGCATCACCATGTTTGGCTACAAGGATGGGGGTGTCGGCCTCGCGGCCAAACACATATTCCTTCAGACGCGACGGAACGTTGCGATAGAGCCGCGGTACCTGGGAAACTCCGCCGCCCAGAACGATGACGTCGGGGTCGAGGATATTGACCATTTGTGCCAGGCTGCGCGTCAGGCGGTCTTCATAGCGCTCGAGGCACGCAAGCGCCGCAGCTTCGCCGGTTTCCGAACGCGCGACGATTTCCTTGCCGAGCAATTTTGTTTTGGTGGCGCGCTCGTAATCGGCTTCCAGACCCGTGCCGGAAATCCACATCTCCACGCAGCCTTTGTAGCCGCAATAGCAAGCAGGCCCGGGGTATTCGTCCGGCTTCATCCACGGCAGCGTGGTATGGCCCCATTCGCCGGCGACTCCGTTGTGCCCGTTTTGCACACGGCCATCCACCGCGATTCCGCCACCGCAACCCGTGCCCAGAATCACGGCGAAGACAATGTGATGGCCGGCGCCGGAGCCGTCGGTCGCTTCGGAAACCGCCAGGCAGTTGGCGTCATTGGCGCAACGCACCTCCCGGTCAAGCGCCGCGCTCAAGTCCTTGTCGAAAGGCTTGCCGTTCATCCAGGTGGAGTTGGCGTTTTTGACGGTATGGGTGATGCCGGAGATAGTGCCGGGAATGCCGACGCCGACCGTTGCGGCACGCCGTAAATCCGTTTCGATTTTCACGGCACCGTCGCGAACCGCCTTTACTGTAGCCTCGTAGTCGCCG
>DATLVJ010000001.1:0-4733 GCA_035577585.1 Candidatus Limnocylindrales bacterium | reverse complement strand
TATCCCGCCTCGATGCAGAAGGATTGTACCCAATACGGCGAAAAGAGAAAGCGCATCCATCCGGTGCAGCCGATTATCGCTCGCCGGCCAAAGCCTACTACCGCGGCGGCAGGCTCCTGGTGTAGGTTGATGGCATCCGATCGGCACGAAAGATGGGGCTTTCATGATCCGCCCTGAAATGATCAAACGCAGGGAATTTCTTGAAGCGACGACGGGGCTGCTGGCCGGAGTCGTGGTCGCCGGAAGCCCACTGTCCGCGTTCGCGGCAGGACGCGCCTGGGCTGTGGACTTGCGGGCGTTCTCGAGCGCGGAAGGCGCCACACTGACGGCGGTGGCGCGGACGATCTGCCCTCACGACAAATTGGACGATTCGGCATACGCGCTGGTCGTGAAGGCGCTCGACGACGAAGCGGTGAAGGACGAGAAAAGCCGCGACCTTTTTGTGAAAGGCGCCGCCGAGCTTGGGCCCGCTTTTGCGGCGGCTGGGGAAGAGGCGCGGGTGGCGGCTTTGAAGGGATTGGAAAGCTCGGCGTTTTTTCAGACGATGCGCTTGCGGACATTGCAATTGCTCTATGCTTCGCCAATTGCGTACGCCTATTTTGGCTATGAGGGTGAGGCATATTCGAAAGGCGGCTACCTTTTGCGAGGGTTTAATGACTTGCGCTGGCTTCCCGAAATCCCCGAAGAAGACAGCGGACCTCTTCCGGTCCGCGCATGATGGAGAATCCAGGAATCGTGGCTGGCATTGAATTGCAGGACGAAAATGCGGCGGTCATCATCGGCTCCGGCGCGGGCGGGGGCACGCTGGCGCACGAACTAACGAGGCGCGGCATCAAGGTGGTCCTGCTCGAAGCCGGGCGGCGCCAATCGCTCGAATCGTTCTCGCAAGTTCCCGGAACGGCCTTCGGCCAATTGACGTGGCTGGACGCGCGCACCCAAAGCGGCAACTGGGGCGTGGCGCGCGATTTTCCCACGCTGCCCGTGTGGCACTGCAAGACCGTGGGCGGCACGACGGTGCACTGGACGGCGTCGGCTCCACGCCTGGAACCCTGGGAACTGCGCGCACGGACCATTTATGGAGATATTGCCGGAGCATCGCTGATCGACTGGCCGATTCCCTTCGGGGAACTCGAAAAATATTACGAGTTGGCGGAAAAGCGGCTTGGGGTGACGCGCCGCAACGGCATCCCCGGCCTGCCGGCGTCTAACAATTTTAAAGTGATGCATGCCGGCGCAAAAAAACTCGGATACAAGCGGGTGCACACCGGGCACATGGCCATCAACTCGCGCGTCTACGACGGGCGAAGTTTTTGCATCCAGCAGGGATTCTGTGTGCAGGGCTGCAAGAGCGGGGCGAAATGGAGCACGTTGTACACGGAAATTCCGCGCGCGGAAAAAACCGGCAACCTGGAATTGCGGACAGAGTCCATGGCAACGCGCATTGAGCATCGGGCGGACGGACGCGTCAATGCGGTTGTTTACCGCGATGCTCAGGGACGCGAGCAACGCCAACGCGCGCGCGTGGTTTGCGTAGCCGGCAACGCCATCGAGACGGCACGCCTGCTGCTGCTTTCCGAATCGACTCAGTTTCCGCAGGGCCTGGCGAACTCTTCCGGGCAAGTTGGCCGCAATTACTGCCACCAGATTACGGGCTTTGTGTGGGGACTCTTCGATAAGCCGATTTATTCGTGGCGCGGGGCAACGCTGGCGGGAGTCGTCGAGGACGAACTGAAAAACGATCCGGAGCGGGGTTTCGTGGGCGGCTATCGCATGGAACTGGTCACGCTGGACCTGCCGACGTTTCCCCTGGTGGGATTGCCGTATGGCTGGGGCCGCGATTTCGCGTCCGTAATCGAAAACTACCGCAACATGGCGGGCATGTTCATCAACGGCGAAGATTTACCGCGCCCGGACAATCGCATTTCACTGGATCCCGCCATCAAGGACGTTTATGGCTTGCCGGTGGCGCACATTCACGTGGATGAACACGGCAACGACCAGGCGATGAGGAAACATGCGCAGGGCCAGATGCGCAAAATGTACGATGCCATCGGAGCGAAGCGCTCCATTCCTGGGCCAACACCGCCGGCAACGCACAATTTGTGCACGGCGCGGATGAGCGCGGATCCCGGCAAGGGAGTTACCAATGCGTGGGGCCGGACGCACGACATCAAGAATCTTTTTATTTCCGACGGAAGCGCTTTGAGCACACCGGGAGGCGCGAATCCAACCCTGACCATCGTGGCACTGGCGCTGCGGCAGGCGGAATACATCACCGAGCAGTTGAAGAGCGGAGCGGTTTGAGAAAGATTGGGACGAAAATGAAGCAATTGACTGGGGACGACTAGCTTATCCGATGAAATTCCGGCGAAGAAGTTGGTGGACGTGACCGGGATCGAACCGGTGACCCCCTGCTTGCAAAGCAGGTGCTCTCCCAGCTGAGCTACACGCCCCTCGTTTTTGCTGCTAACCATTATATCTTTCAACATCGTTTGGGACAAACTTGGGACACTCAAATTGCTAGTTTTTCGGCAGTTGCCCTGCGTGATGCGTGGCTAAAGTGCGTGTATCGACGGTCATGCGGAGACTGCTGTGCCCGATCTCGGTGAGAATGATCTTCTCGTTCACACCGCTGTCCTGCATCTTAGATGCACGTCCATGCCGGAACGCATGCATCGTGCCCTTTGGTATTCCGAGTTGCTTGCATAGTGGTCTGGGAACAAATAGACCGTAGAGTGGAATTTGTGTCTTTGCTTTTCCTTCGCCACCGGGTAGAATCCCGAAATAAGGAGGGAATCACGTTGGCGAAGATTAGCGATGCAACTTTCGCAGGACAATCTGGCACCAAGTACGACTTTAACGTGTATTCAATGGACCAAGCATTCAAGGCCGTTGGCGGCGTTTATGCCGTCACTCGTCGCTATAAGAACTCAAATGGCGGCTACAGCCATGAAATCATCTATGTCGGCGAGACGGGTGATCTTTCGACACGATTCGACGATCACCATAAGGCAGATTGCTTTATCCGACGCAAGGCAAACTGCATCTGCACTTTTCAGGACGACGATGCGGATTCACGGCTGAGCAAAGAAGACGACCTAGTCAAAGAACACGACCCTCCGTGCAACGGTTAAGTATCAGTCCTTACGCCGTAGGCTCCTGCGCAGGCTCCTCCAAGACTGATTTCACAGCTAGTACCACTATGATAAAATTAGCAACTCTGAACCACGAAAGCTGCCGTGAGCGAGCCGCGAAAGCACCATTACGTTCCTGTCTTCTATCAAAAATACTTCGTTAACCCGCACGGATTGCTGTGGGTTTATGACCGCAGCCTAAAGACTTGCAAGGAACTCCATCCCAAGTCAGTTTGCTTCGAGAAGGACTTCTACACGATCAGGCGAAAAGACGCGCCGTGGGATCGGCGCATCGAGACGGTCTTTAGCTTTGTTGACGGCATGAGCAGTTCAGCCATTCGGGAGTTTCTGTTTCAGTCTCCGACTCGTGAAACGATTAGTAATGTGCTCTATTTTATGGCGGTTCAATCGCACCGAACGCCGGAGTTCTCAAGAACCATGAAGGAAATGTATGCCTCTTCTGCCGAAGAAATGATGAGGCTGATGGCTGTGGATGTCGGCAGGATGCAATCAGTCCTTGACCGCTATAGCAGGGACACCGGAGAATCCGTAAATGTTACAGCGGAGTCCATGGTCAAGGCGGTGAGGGAGAAGGGGATAAAAGTCGAAGCGACTGAAATGCCTTTTCTGAGTCATATCTTTAGCCAAGCCGAGAGCACATTCAAAATCATGGCGCAGCTTTCTTGGCAGACACTCATCGCGCCGCAGAACGTTGGCTTTATCACATGCGACAATCCCTTGGCGGTAGTGCCGCCCGAAGGCTGCCCCTTGGTGGGTTTCTTTATACCTGGGACGGTCTCGTATTTTCCCTTGAGCCGCCAAATTTGTGTGCGCCTTGACCGCTCCGGCAAGCCGTTCGGCAATAGAAAAATCAGCAAGGAAAAGGTGCAGGTGATAAACCGAAACATCGCCTCAAATTCTGAGCGATTTGTTATGGGGTCAGACAAGGCGCAACTTATCAGTGCGATCAAGCAAAGCAGTAGTGAAGAGCAAGACCCCACCCCACGTTACACTGTGGAGACGGTGAACCCCGATGATCAGGGTTCTTACATGAAGCTTACACATCATCCGACCCGGTATTTCTATCTGAATGGTTTCGCGCCATGAAGCTTGCCGAAGTTGGGACAAAACTTGGGACAGTCAAAGAGGGGCAAAAACGGGGAATTTGTAGGCTAAGTCCCACGGAATCATTGAAGTTCGCATGAGCTACACGCCCACAGCGGCTACACTTCTATTTTAGGACAGTTTGGGAAGCGGCGCACCTGTGATCGGCATTCAGGTGAGCCGCCTGGTATCGTATGCGGTCATTTCCAGGCGCCCAATTGGCGGCGGAGCAGGAGCAGTTCGCCGAGGTGGTAGGCGTTGTGATCGGCGAGGACGAGGGCTTCGCGCAGGACGGTTTGGCCGTCGCCGTGAGGCAACGGGGTGAAAAAGTCCGTTGATCTGTTTTCCACGATCTGGAACATCGCTTTCAGGTCAGCGCGAAAAGAGCTCAGGCACTTGTCCCAAGCTTTGTTGTCGGGGGGAGCCGGGGTTTTCGGCCAATAGCCGGCGGGAAATTCGGGCGAAACGTGTTTGGGGTTGCGGGTGAACTCGAGG